>VXPJ01000099.1 GCA_009839635.1 Pseudomonadota bacterium | reverse complement strand
GTTTCATACGGCAGGGAGTCGCGCTCCGGCTTGGAGCTGTCGGGTTGGCGGATCGTCACCAGGTGGCGGATGCCATAGGCTTTTGCGCAGTCCAGCACCTCCAGGTTGTCATCCACCAGCAGGGTCGTCTCCGGGTCGAACGGGAAGGAATCCATCATCTTGTCCCAGAAGCCCGGCTGCTCTTTCGGGCAGCCGAAGTGATGGGAAGAAATGATGCGCTCGAAATACGGCTCGATGGGTACGCAACTCATTTTCACGGAAATGCTGCTGGGATGCGCATTGGTGACCAGGGCCACATGTTTTTTGGTCGCCACAAGCCTTTCCAGAAACTGTTCCACATGCGGGAAAATCCGGATACGCCCGGCAATCTCGCGCTTTAACGCGGCGACATCGAGATCCAGTTCGTTGGTCCAGTAATCCGTACAATACCAATCCAGCGTACCGGCTTTTCCCTTATAATAGGACTGCAAAAGTTCCCTGGCATGACTGAATTCAATCTGGTTCTTCTGGCTGTACCTCAAGGGTAGATACCGTTGCCAGAAATACGAGTCAAAACTCAGGTCCAGCAGGGTGCCGTCCATGTCCAGAAAGACGGTTTTGATCGCTCCCCAGGCAACAGACATTGACATAGACAAGGATTCTCCGGACACGTAGTTGCAGGTAATGGAACCGGATACTGCACAGCTTGAAGCGCTCATTGCTCCGGTCTGCGACATTGTAAAGCAGGCCGGTGAAGAGGTCATGAAAATTTATCTCGGGGGCTTCGAGGTCGAGGAGAAAGAGGACCGCTCCCCGCGCACCACGGCAGACCTCGCCTCCCATCGCCTGATCTGCCGGCAACTGCAGACCCTGACCCCGGACATTCCCGTGCTCTCGGAAGAATCGGCCTTGGTGCCGTTCTCGCAAAGAATGAAATGGGAGTGCTACTGGCTGATCGACCCGCTGGACGGGACCCGTGAATTTATCAAGAAAAACGGCGAGTTCACCGTGAATGTCGCCCTGGTCATCGGCCATGTGGCCTGCCTCGGTGCGGTCTACCTGCCGGTGCAGGAGACCTGCTATTTTGCCGCCACGGGACATGGAGCCTTCAAGCAGGAACGCGAACAGGCTGCATGCAGGATCAAAACCCGCTTTTCCACGCCCGATGCCCGCCCGACGGTCTGCGGCAGCCGGTCCCGTGCCGGCCCGACCCTGCAGGCACTGCTGGCACAGATTGGCCACCACGAGCTGATCCATGTCGGAAGCTCGATCAAGACCTGCCTGGTTGCGGAAGGCAAGGCGGACCTCTATCCCCGTTTCGGGCCCACCTCCGAGTGGGATACGGCGGCTGCGCACTGCATCGTGCACGAAGCGGGAGGCTCACTGGTCGACACCCGGCTGCAGGCTGTGCGTTACAACACGAAAGACTCGTTGCTGAATCCCTCGTTCATCGTGTTCGGAAGTCTGAATGACCGCTGGCGGGACATGCTGTTGCCCCGGGAGACCCGGTAACAAAAACACTGTGGCGGGCGCGTACGGTGGTCAGGAATCCCAGCCCTGCAGAACAATCTTGCCGATCGTGTGCCGGTTCTCGATCTGCGCGTGCGCAGCCTTGAGGTTTTTTGAATTGATGGGCTCGAGCACCTTGTTGACGGTCGTTTTGACCGTGCCTGCATCCACCAGCTCGGCCACCCGGCGAAGCAGGTGGTGCTGCTCGATCATGTCTTCGGTCTCGTACATGGAGCGGGTGAACATGAACTCCCAGACAAACGTCGCGCTTTTGCTCTTCAGCGTTCCCAGATCCACGTAAGCTGCCGTCTCCACGATAGAGCAGATTTTCCCCTGCGGTGCGATCACCGCCGCCATGGTCTGCCAGTACTTGTCCGTTTCATTCAGGCACAGGATGAACTCGAACCCGTCAATTCCCAGCCGGCTCACCTGCTCGGGAATATCCAGGTAATGGTTGATCACGTGGTCTGCACCCAGCTCCCTGCACCACTTGCGGGACTCGGGCTGGGAAGCCGTGACCGTCACGTCCAGTTCGGCGACCTGCTTGGCAAATTGCGTGGCCACGGAGCCTACACCGCCAGCACCCCCGATGATGAGAAGTCGCCGGCCCCGATCCGAACCGTCTGCGGCAATCCCCAGCCGGTCAAACAGGGACTCCCAGGCCGTGATACTGGTCAGCGGCAGGGCGGCGGCCTGGGTGAAATCCAGGCTTTGTGGTTTGCCACCTGCGATGCGCTCGTCCACCAGATGAAGCTCGCTGTTGCAGCCGGGCTGGGTGAAGCTGCCCGCGTAAAACACTTCATCTCCCTGCTTAAACAGCGTCACATCCGGACCCACAGCCTCGACCACCCCTGCGGCATCCCAGCCCAAGATGCGGGGACTGTCCTCCACCTTGTCTTGTGGGGCCCGCATTTTCGTATCCACGGGATTCACGGCTATGGCCCGTACGCTGACCAGGAGTTCCCGGCCGAGCGGGCGAGGAGACTCGATCTCCAGGTCCAGCAATGAATCGGCTTCATCGATGGGCAGATACTTGTACAAACCGACGGCTTTCAACGTTTTCTCTCCATTCTTTGCGGCCCAAGGATACAGACAGTCCCCACCCGAATATATAACCTTGAATATATAAGGACAGTGTCACAGTGCGTTTGCATTCGCATGAAACTTCTGCTGCAAGTGACCCGAAAGCCGCAGAACAAGTGGGTGCAGCGGCTTCAGCGGCCGTATTTTGACAGGAGCACCCAGGTATTGATCACGGAATCCGGATTCAGCGAGATGCTGTCGATACCCTGCTCGACCAGCCAGTAGGCAAATTCCGGAAAATCCGAAGGCCCCTGCCCGCAGATACCCACGTACTTGCCGGCTTTGCGGCAGGCGCGGATGGCCTGGCCTACCAGCTGCAGGACTGCAGCGTTTTGTTCGTCAAACTGCCCGGCCACGAGTTCGGAATCCCGGTCCAGGCCCAGCGTCATTTGCGTCAGGTCATTCGAGCCGATGGAAAAACCGTCAAAGTACTGCAGAAAATTCTCGGCCAGCACCGCGTTCGAGGGAACCTCGCACATCATGACCACCTTGAGACCGTTTTCCGAGCGTACCAGGCCGTGTTCACCCAGCAGTGCGATCACGCTCTCGGCCTCCTCCAGGGTGCGCACGAAGGGAACCATGATCTGGATGTTGGTAAATCCCATCTCATTGCGAACGGCACGCAATGCCCGGCATTCCATCTCGAAACAGGGTGCGAACAGCTCCGACAGGTATCTCGACGTGCCCCGGTATCCGATCATCGGGTTTTCCTCCGCGGGCTCATACAGGTTGCCGCCCAGCAGGTTCGCATATTCGTTCGACTTGAAATCCGACAGCCGGACCAGCACGGGCTTGCCCTCGAAGGCAGCCGCCAGGGTCGCGATGCCCTCGATCAGCTTCTCGACGAAGAATGTCCGCGGGTTCGCATAGGCGCCGCTGCGCATCTCGATCTGTGCCCTGAGATCATCCGGCAGCTGGTCAAAATCAATGAGTGCACGCGGGTGTACGCCGATGGTCTTGTTGATCATGAACTCCAGGCGCGCCAGCCCGACCCCCGCATTGGGGGTCTGGGAAAAGAAAAAGGCCTGTTCGGGATCGCCGACGTTGAGCATGATCTTGCACGGGATATCGGGCATCCTGTCCAGCTGGGTTTTGTTGATCTCGAATTCGAGAAGCCCTTCATACACGTGGCCCGTATCCCCCTGCGCACACGATACCGTGATCTCCTCGGCGGACTGCAGGGCCTCGGTGGCGTCCCCGCATCCGACGATCGCAGGCACCCCCAGCTCGCGTGCAATGATGGCCGCATGGCAGGTGCGCCCGCCGCGGTTGGTGACGATCGCTGCAGCACGTTTCATCACGGGCTCCCAGTGCGGATCGGTCATGTCCGTGACCAGCACTTCGCCGGCATCCAGCTGCTCGATTTCGGCCAGTGAAGGAATGACCCGGGCCCTGCCTGCGCCGATGCGCTGTCCGATGCTTCGGCCAGTCACCAGTACCTGCGAGGTTTCCTTCAGCAGGAATTTCTCGATCACCTTTTGCTCGATGCTCTGCACGGTTTCGGGACGGGCCTGCACGATGTAAAGCTGCTCATCGGATCCGTCCTTGGCCCACTCGATGTCCATCGGCCGCCCGTAATGCCGTTCGATCGCCACGGCCATGCGTGCCAGGGATTCGATGTCCGCATCGGAAATGCAAAAACGGGTCTGCATGGATGGCGGCACGGCCACCGTTTCCGTGCCGCTGCCGCCTTCCCTGTACACCATCTTCTGCAGTTTGCTGCCGCAGACCCGCCGGATGATTGCCGGACACTCGCGGCCCAGAGCCGCTTTTGCCACATAGAACTCGTCAGGGTTGATCTGGCCCTGCACGATGGTCTCTCCCAGCCCGTATCCTGCCGTGATGAACACCACGTCCCGGAAGCCGGATTCCGTATCCAGGGTGAACATCACGCCGCTGGCGGCCAGATCGCTTCTGACCATCTGCTGGATGCCGGCCGAGAGCGCGAGCCCGTCATGCCCGAAGCCCTTTTCCTCCCGGTAGGCGATGGCGCGGTCATTGAACAGGGATGCGAACACCTGCTTGACTGCGACCAGTACATCGGAGATACCGCGCACATTCAGATAGCTTTCCTGCTGGCCTGCAAATGAAGCCTCCGGCAGGTCCTCGGCGGTGGCCGAGGAACGCACGGCGACGGCCACATCCGACCGGGTGCGCGCCTCCAGCCCGCGGTAGGCTTCGGTGATTGCCGTCTGCAGTTCGCCGGGCAACTCACCCTCCAGGACCCAGCCGCGTATGGTCTTCCCGACCTCGGTCAGCCTGGAGATATCCTCGACGTCCAGGGCCGCCAGCTTGCTTGCGATTTTGTTCGTCAGACCATTGGCCTGCAGGTACATGTGAAAGGCTTCCGAGGTCGTCGCAAATCCACCGGGCACCTGTACGCCCAGCGTGTCGAGATTGCGGATCATCTCGCCCAGGGAAGCATTCTTGCCTCCGACCCGGGGTCCGTCCTTGGCTCCAATTTCGGCAAGATCGATCGTACAGCGATTCATATCAGGTATATTTACAAGATGGCGGCCAAAAAACAAAAGGTGTTCTTCATTTCAGACAGCACCGGGATCACCATCGAATCCCTAGGCCAGTCCCTGTTCGCGCAATTCCCGGACACGGAGTTCGTCAAGACGGTCTTTCCATTCGTCTCCGATGCGCAGGAGGTACAGCGCGTGATCGCAAGTATCTCGGCCGTCATGGAGGCAGAGCCGGCCCCGCCGATCGTGTTCACGAGCCTTGCTGACAAGTCCCTGCTTGAACTTTTTCTAGCCCATGACATCGCGGTGCTGGATATTTTCTCCACCTTCATCCCGCAACTGGAATCCCGCCTAGGCACGAAGGCCAAGCATGCTGTGGGCGAAACTCACGGGGTGGGCAGTCCGCTGAAATACGTGCAACGCATCGAAGCGCTGGATTTTACGCTAAACCATGATGATGGAACAAAAATCATCGACCTGGCAAACGCGGATATCGTGCTCACGGGGGTCTCCAGAAGCGGCAAGACGCCAACCTGCCTGTACCTGGCCATGCATTACAACCTGAAGGCGGCGAACTATCCGCTGGTCGATGCCGACTTCGAGAGCCCTGCCCTGCCGAGGGCGATCGCGGGCGTTCAGGACCGTGTGTTCGGGCTTACCCTGTCACCCCGCCAATTGCACAAGATCCGCCAGGAGAGAAGACCTGGGAGCCGCTATGCCTCACTTGAGCAATGCGAGTATGAAGTGCACCGTGCAGAAGCCATTTTCAGGGCGACACGACTGCCCTACCTGGACAGCACTTCCATCTCGATCGAAGAGATTGCAACAACCATACTTCAGCGCCTGAAACTGAGGGCCCGGCCAACCGACAGCCAGCTACCCGCATCCACATCCCAGTAGTGCCAGAGCAAAACCCCCTGGTCTTCAGAGCTCGGCCTTGCGGCTCTCAGAAATGGTAGCGGAAACCAATTTCTATGAAGTGGATGTGGACGTCAGTTTTGGTATCGGCCGTGTTGCCAAGATCATTTCTGCCCCTGAATTTCAGGTCATCCGAGGTTTGGTAGCGATACCCCAGGCGCAACGCTACATTGTCCCGTAACTGGTAGCTGACTCCTGCAGCCGCCTGGTAGGCAAACACCGTATCCGTGGTGGAGACGGCAGGCACAAAGCCCGGCGGCAACTGTGGTAAAGACACGCGAGCCAGATCAAACGGAACCCCGGCCTGCTGAGCCGCCTGCTGAGCTCCGGCGATGTGCAAAGAATCGGATATGTGCTGCGCAAGTGCATTCTCATCGTACTTGACATCGCCAAAGTCGACCTCGATGACCCCGGCTCCAACCCCGACATAGGGTGTCCACTTGGAACCGAGATCGATGTCGTACCACAGGTTCACCATGGCACCTAGCTGTTTGATAGAGCCGGATACGGGAGTCTCCCTCTCACCTGGAAGGGATACAGGGCCAAGTGGAGTGACCGTGCTGATGTCACTGTAGGCCTGCTTGTCCACATCCGCTTCGGAGTAAAAAAGCTCAAGCTCAATGCGCAGACTAGAGCCGATCTCGTAACCTACGACCCCTTCAAGCTTGAAGCCGGTATCGTATTTGCTGACGGCTTTGCCCCTGTACGTGCTTGGCGGAGCCATCGGGTTCTGTGGATCGACATTGCTGCCCCTTGTGACAGTGTCCGTATCATCAATATACATGACCGGAATGCTCGCCCCGGCGTACCATCTGGAATCTGCGGCACTCGCTTTCGGCGCACTGATCAGTAAAAAACATACAGTCGCCGCTGCTGCGACGATTGAATTGCCGGTACTTGCAGAGAAAAGGCCTGTCTTATGCAACTACTCTTCCTTATTTGGCATTTCCTGTATGCACAGCATACCGGGCCATTTGTTTTTAATCGACTGCTAGCTCAGCTTGTGGGCAGATTCCTCGTGTGCAAAACCTTGAAATATATCCATTTCGAGCCTCGCATCAAGGTTCTTGCGAGGGCCACGTGCCGTTCGCTGATTGACTGGAGTTACCGGGAGGCAAATCAGTCATGGGCTTGCCCGAATGCGACCGCGGCCAGCCTTGATTTCCCCTTCCAAAGGTATGGTAGAATTCGGCGGTTATCCATATCAGGCAGGTATCTTTTCCCGGTCACTTTGGTATCTTGATGGGCGCTCGGGTTTTGCATAATGCAGTGAGCCCATGCCGTAGGGTAATTAAGGCAGGGCAGCCGTGGCGCAGAGCCATCAAGATGCCTAAATGTGGTTTGCAATTGTTAATGGGTTTTGGGCGACAGAACCTTGAAGCTTCGGCGCGGAGCCAAGACGAAAACCTGAACCGGCGATGCTGTTTTTGATTCATTTACGAGTAGTCATGCGCAAGGGTGTACACCTTCTGGATGCTGGGGTTTGGCTTATGCAAAACAGGCTCCTGCTGGTCTGCATCCGCCAGCTGTCACGATAGGCTTTTTCAAAGACTCCATGACACCCGGATTTCCCTGTACACACTGACGGACCTGTCACGACTCCAATCCAGCCGACTCAAGATGAGAATATTGTTCATGTGCCACTGGGCTCACAGGAAGTGTTTTAGATAGTGAACGCAACCATCACAGCAGTCCGCGACCAGGCGAGTGACTTCGTAGAGTTGTGCAAACCGCGAATCACGACACTTGTGCTGGTCACCACGTTTGCGGGAATGTGGCTGGCCGGCAACGGTACCTTGCCCCTGGACCTGGTCATCCTCACCCTGCTGGGGACGGGGCTCGCGTCATCGGCAAGTGGAGCCCTCAACAACTACGTGGACCGGGAAGTGGACAAACGCATGGCACGAACGCGCATGCGCGCCTTGCCGTGTTCGCGCTTGCATCCGCAGCAGGCCTTGTGGCTGGGCGTCATGCTCAGCCTGTGGTCGTTTGCAATTCTCTTTTACCTGGTGAATCCCCTGACGGCGTACCTTGCTGCAGCGACCACGTTTTTCTACGTGGTGGTGTACACCGTCTGGCTGAAACGCTCATCCCCTTTGTGCACTGAAATTGGCGGGGTGGCCGGTGCGTTGCCCCCTGTCATTGGCTGGGTGGCCGTGACCAACGACATCGGCCTGCCCGCATTGGCCATGTTCGCGATCATGTTCATGTGGCAGCCTCCGCACTTCTGGGCACTGGCCCTGTTGAGGTCCGATGAGTACCGCCAGGCCAGCCTGCCGATGCTGCCGGTGACCCATGGACAGCAGGCCACGAAGACCCGCATGCTGCTGTACACCATTGCCCTGGTACCCCTGAGTACATCCATGTACTGGCTGCAGGTCGTTGGCCCCGTTTATCTGGTGCTCAGTATCGTACTCGGAATAACCTATCTGTTTTTGACCATAGACTTTGTTCGCAAACCGATCACCCATCAGAGCACGCGCAGGTTGTTCGGCTTTTCCATTCTGTACCTGCTGGGCCTGTTTACCCTGATATTTGTGGATTGCGGATGCAGTGGTGGAATTTTCTGGTGAGCCTGATGCACGTGCCGCAAGTCCAGTGTAACTGCCGTATTGGAATGACTAAGGAGTCTAGAACATGGCCATAGCCATCATATTAATCGTTCTGGTAGTGGGATCGGTCGTCTTCCATTTTATGAGCCCGTGGTACTTCACGGAAATTGCCTCGAACTGGACTGCCATCGACACGACGGTGACCATTACCTTCATCGTATGCGGCATAGTTTTCGTGGCGGCCAACCTGTTCATGGCGTACTGCATCATCAAGTACCGCAACAAGGACAAGAACCAGCGCGCCGATTACGAACCAGAAAACAAGAAGCTTGAAGGCTGGCTCACCGCCATCACCACGGTTGGAGTCGTCGCCATGCTTGCTCCCGGACTGATCGTGTGGGGCAAGTTCGTGTCACCACCGGAGAATGCGGCCATCGTGGAAGTGGTCGGGCAGCAGTGGCAGTGGACCTTCCGCTTCCCCGGCAAGGATGGTCAGCTTGGCACCACGGACAACCGCAAGATCAGCATCGACAACCCGTTCGGCATGAACGACGAAGACCCGTATGGCCAGGATGACGTTCTGATCGAGGGCAACGAAGTGCACATCCCCATCGGCCTGCCCATCAAGTTCCTGCTGCGCTCCAAGGATGTCCTGCACAACTTTACGGTGCCTCAGTTTCGCGTGAAGATGGATCTGGTGCCCGGTATGATCACGTGGCAATGGCTGACCCCGACGCGCGTCGGCACATTCGAGATCCTCTGCGAGGAACTGTGCGGAATCGGCCATCACTCCATGCGCGGCAAGGTCACCGTGGTGGAAGAAGAGCAATTCCATGAGTGGCTCGCCCAGCAACCCACTTATGCGATGCTGGCTGCCAGGCAAGCCGGAAATGCACAGGCGGGCCAGGCCCAGTACCAGATTTGCGCGGCCTGCCACGGGGTCCAGGGGGAAGGCAACCAGGCGCTGAATGCGCCCAAGCTGAGCGGCCAGGAAGACTGGTACCTGACACGCCAGCTGACCTATTTCAGGGATGGTATCCGGGGCTCGAACCCGGAAGATGTTTTAGGCCAGCAGATGGCACCCATGGCGGCGGGTCTTGTCAACGACACCTTGATCCGTGATCTCGCGGCCTACATCCAGACGCTTCCGGACGAGCCTGCTCAACAGACCGTCCAGGGAGACGTGGACAACGGCAAGGACCTGTACACCACCTGCGGCAAGTGTCATGGCAAGAAAGGTGAGGGTCGCTGGGCGGTGAATGCCCCGCGTCTTGCAGGTATGAGCGACTGGTACCTGGCTGCCCAGCTCAGGAATTTCAAACATGGCATACGGGGTGCGCACCCGCAGGATGCGACCGGGCGTCAGATGGAATCCATGGTGCTCAGCCTGAGTGACAAGACAATCGATGATCTGGTCGCGTACATCAATACTTTTTGAGTCCGTTTGAAGACACGATGCGAAACGAATACAGTACCCATTGTATACAGTTGAGGAGAAGCCAGAATGGCGCACGTTGCATTAGCCGATAAAGAACAAGAACTTGCCCATCCGAAGACATGGATCGGCATGTATGTCTGGAGCCAGGATCACAAGATCATCGGCATCCAGTACATCATCACCGCGACCGCCGTCGGCGTAGTTGCACTGATCTTGTCCGGCCTGATGCGCCTGCAGCTGGGCTTTCCCGGGGTATTCGACTTCATACAGCCCGACGAGTACTACCAGGCCGTCACCATGCACGGCATGATCATGATCGTCTTCATGCTCACGGCATTTTTCCTGGGCGGGTTCGGCAACGTCCTGGTTCCGCTGATGTGCGGAGCCCGTGACATGGCCTTCCCCTACATGAACATGCTGAGCTACTGGGTATACCTGCTGTCTGTCATCGTCGTGTGTGCGAGCTTTTTCGTTCCCGAGGGGCCCACCGGTGCAGGCTGGACCCTGTACCCCCCGCAGGCCATTACCGAAGGCACGGCAGGTGCGGACTGGGGCATTATCTGCATGACCGTATCGCTCGGCCTGTTCGTGGTCGCGTTCACGATGGGTGGGCTCAACTATGTGACGACGGCCTTCCAGGCGCGCACGCGCGGCATGACCCTGATGCGCATGCCCTTGTCGGTATGGGGCATCATCATGGCCACGATTCTGGGTCTGCTGGCATTCCCGGCACTGCTCGTGAGCGTCATCATGATGACGCTGGACAAGACCCTGGATACCAGCTTTTTCATGCCGGCAATCTCTTCACTGGGTGAGAATCTGTCACACGAGGGCGGAAGCCCCATCCTGTTCCAGCACCTGTTCTGGTTCTTCGGTCACCCCGAAGTCTACATCGTGGCGCTGCCAGCCTTCGGAATCGTCTCTGACCTGATCAGCACCCATGCCCGCAAGAACATCTTCGGATACCGCATGATGGTCTGGGCCATCGTGGCGATCGGGGGCCTGAGCTTCATCGTCTGGGCACACCACATGTATGTCAGTGGAATGAATCCCTATTTCGGCTTTTTCTTTGCCACGACCACACTGATCATTGCGGTACCCACGGCCATCAAGGTGTACAACTGGGTGCTTACCCTGTGGCGTGGAAACATCCATCTGACCGTCCCGATGCTGTTTGCAATCGGTTTCATTTTCACATTCATCCACGGGGGCATCACGGGGCTGTTCCTCGGCAACGTGGTCGTGGATGTGCCCCTCTCCGATACCTATTTCGTGGTTGGACACTTCCACATGGTGATGGGCGTGTCGCCCTTCCTAGTGGTGTTTGGAGGCATCTACCACTGGTTCCCCCTGCTGACCGGGCGAATGCTCAACGATGCGATGGGAAAAATCCATTTCTGGCTGACCTTCCTGGGCACGTACGCAATCTACCTGCCGATGCATTACATCGGCATACTGGGCGTGCCCCGCCGCTACTACGCCAACGGCACCACGGAGTTCCTGCCGGACAGCGTACATGCGGCAAATTTCAGTATCACCATTGCAGCGCTGATAGTTGCCGCGGCACAGTTCCTGTTCCTGATCAATATTTTCTGGAGCCTGTTCAAAGGCAGGAAGTCGCCCCGCAACCCGTGGCGGGCCACCACGATCGAATGGCAGACCCCGGACTATCCTCCCAAGCACGGGAACTGGGGCAAGGAATTGCCCGTGGTTCACCGCTGGGCATATTCCTACAGCGTTCCTGGAGCCAAGGAAGACTTCATTCCGCAGAACGAACCCCCCAGCAAGTATACCCAGGGTGAGGGCGACGTTTAGAACATGACGGCAACCCTGATTGTACTGGCCCTGATCATGGGCGGCGTGGTGTTCTGGCTCATCTTCCAGACCATCAACGTCCAGCCCTGGGCAGAGGAAGGGCCCATTGGCGAACATCATGCTGGTGGGGCGTATTCCATTCCTGCTGCGAAAATCGGACTTGTCGTGTTCCTGTGCGTCGCGGCTTCACTGTTTTCACTGTTCGTCAGCGCCTACTTCCAGCGCATGGACCTCAGTGACTGGCGCCCGCTTGCAGAACCCGACATCCTGTGGTTCAACACGGCCCTTCTGATTCTGGGGAGCGTGTTCTTCCAGCGAGCACGCAATGCCGTGGTCAAGAGCAAGCTCGAAGGAGTACGGACAAACCTCCTGATTGCAGGACTGCTCACCTTTGCCTTCATCGCGGGACAGTTGTGGGCCTGGCAGGGCCTACAGGAACAAGGCTACTTTCTCTCCACGAATCCGGCCAATTCCTTCTTTTACGTATTGACGGCAATCCATGCCCTGCACATGCTGGGCGGGCTCTGGGTCTGGAGCACGACAGTCTTCAAACTGCAGAATCAAATTGAAGTGTACAAGGTTCGCATGAGCGTTGAACTCTGTACCATTTACTGGCATTTCCTGCTGCTGGTCTGGCTGGGCCTGTTCGCGTTACTGCTATCGACTTAAGAAGGGAACAAGGAAAAAACATGGCACAACGTCCGGGAAATGCAGTTGATGCAGTTTTGGCCCACGATGCCGTAACGGATCTGGTATCCGACTGGAGCGCCGAGAAAGAGGTGTTCAAGGTCCACTGGGGCAAGGCCATGATGTGGATCTTCCTGTTGAGCGACACCTTCATTTTCACGTCTTTCCTGACGGGCTACATGAAGGTCCGCATCAGCTCCACCGTGCCCTGGCCCAATGCCAGCGAAATCTTCGCCCTGAGCTTCGGCGGTGAGCCGATCCCGCTGATCCTGATCGCGATCATGACCTTTGTCCTGATCACGAGCAGTGGCACCATGGCGTTGGCCGTGAACTACGGCTACCGGCGCGATCGCGTGAAAACCGCGACCCTGCTGTTCATCACCGCGGCCTTCGGCCTGACGTTCGTGGGCATGCAGGCCTTTGAGTGGACCAAGCTCATCGTCGACGAAGGGGTTCGCCCGTGGGGCAACCCGTTTGGCGCCGCTCAGTTCGGGGCCAGCTTTTTCATGATCACCGGCTTTCATGGCTTGCACGTCAGCGGCGGGGTCGCCTATCTGACCTACGTGGCCATCGGTGTCATGAACGGACGTTACGAGAAAAAGGGCTACGACATCGTCGAGATCGCCGGGCTGTACTGGCACTTCGTCGATCTGGTCTGGGT
>VXPJ01000079.1:1700-13843 GCA_009839635.1 Pseudomonadota bacterium | reverse complement strand
TTCAAGCTCAGCGGTTCGACCAATCCGGTGAATGTACAAGGTGGCGCGCCCGGAGAGATTCGAACTCCCGACCACCTGGTTCGAAGCCAGGTACTCTATCCAGCTGAGCTACGGGCGCACGGTCAATCGATTGGGGATTGATAGAGGATTCGAATTAGAACACTATTCACAGATGGTTGCCACGCATGAACACTATCCGATGCTGCTGGCCTTCCTGCAGCTATTCTACCCTGCCCTGTATGAAAGACTCAGCCCTCACTCGGAAAGGGCTGACATCGTCGGGGCCAACCTCATCAGCTCCAACAACGTCAGTGCCTACCAGGCCGTCGTGTTCAGCGAAGGGGTCATGAAGGACGGTGAGTCCTTTGAACTCTACGCGGGTAACGCTGCACTGACCGTGTACTCCTGGGACTGGCGCTGGGTATTTGCCGTCAAGATCCTGTTCCGAGGGGACACCATATTTCCGGTCAGATTCCAGCAAAAGGTCATTGCCTTGCCTACGGGAAAACGTCCGCTCACCGACATTTTCTTCAAGATCATACAGCGCGAATTCGAGGTGGTGCTCGAGAACATCCTGAAAACATCCGTGGACGAACAGACATCAATGCGGGAAAGCTATTCCAGGTACCTGGTGTCTGTGCACCTCTAGACCCTGGTGCACCACGGGCATGCCGGGCCAAGCTCACATCCCCTGCGGGGACTAGAAGCCGGATTCATCCCGTTTCCTGCAATTTCCTCTTCAGGTAGAACGTCAGCCGGAAGCCGAGCAGTCCGGTAAGGACTGCCGCATAGATGGCTGGCTCTCTCGTGTCGATCTTGACCATCCACCAGAAGTGCAACACTGCCAGCATTGCCACCACATAGACCAGCCGGTGCAACTGCGTCCAGCGATGCTGCAATACATCGACCATCCTGTTGGTCGATGTCGCCGCCAGTGGGATCAGCAGAACAAAGGCAATGAATCCTACGGTAATGAAGGGCCGGTCGATGACATCCTCGATGATCTCGGCGAGATCAAAAAACTTGTCCAGGGTGACATACAGCGACAGGTGTACGCACACGTAAAAGAAGGCAAACAAACCCAGCATCCTTCTGTACCGTGCAAGTCCGTGCCAGCCGGTAAGTTTTCGCAACGGAGAGATAACAAGTGTGATCAGCAGGAACCGCAGTGCCCAGTCACCTGCCCTTCGGGTGATAGCTTCGATAGGGTTCGCACCCAGTGAATCGGTGAAAAACCAGTAGCCGTAGCAGACCAGGGGGACCAGGCAAGCAGCAAACACCAGAGGCTTGCCAAGGCGCATGCGGAGGACCTGCTCAGAAAAGCTTTTTAAGGTCCATGCCTGCATACAGATCGGCCACCTGCTCCGCATAACCATTGAACGGCAGGGTCTTTCTCTTCAGGATCTCCCCGATCCTGCGCTCCCGTTTCTGGCTCCAGCGCGGGTGGTTCACCGCCGGATTGACGTTCGAGTAAAAACCGTACTCCCGGGGAGCGGACTGATTCCAGCTGGTCGCAGGCTGTGATTCGGTGAAGTGTATCCGCACGATCGACTTGATGCTCTTGAACCCGTATTTCCACGGCACCACCAGGCGAAGCGGCGCCCCGTTTTGATTCGGCAACTCCTTCCCGTACAGTCCCATGGCCAATATCGTCAAGGGATGCATCGCCTCATCCATTCTCAGGCCCTCACGGTACGGCCAGTCCAGTACCGAGCGCCTTTGACCCGGCAGGTTCTTCGGGTCATACAGGGTGAAGAACTGTACATACTTGGCCCTGGACGTAGGTTCGAAACGCTTCAGCACGGGTCCCAGCTCAACGCCTACCCAGGGGATGACCATCGACCAGGCCTCCACGCAACGCAGACGATATATCCGTTCTTCAAGCTTTGGGGTTGGAATGAAGTCTTCAAGGTCATAGTCGCCTGGCTTGTCACACTCGCCATCTACCTGGATGCTCCACGGCTTTGTGACGAGGCGGTGCGCGTTGCGCTTCGGGTCACCTTTTTTCAGACCGAGCTCGTAGAAGTTGTTGTAGCTCGTAATATCCTCGAACGAGGTGAGCTCTTCAGCAGTGGAGAATTCGCTTTTTTCGATGTCCCCGAAATTGATGGCGGCACGTGCAGGTCCCGGCCACAGGGAGGCGGCCGGTAGCATGGAAGCCCCTGCCAAGGCTGCTGTGCCTTGCATGAACTTTCGTCGTGCCCTGTAAAGAGATTCATCGGTCACCTGAGATTCGTGAATATCGTAAGCCCGGGTGGTTTTAAGCAACATACTCAACAGGTCCTTTCAGAGTTTCAGGTCAGCGGTGCTCAAAGGATGTCTCCACACACCCTTTGCTTCTGCAGTGGGTGCAAGACGATTGTAAGTAGGCAGGACCCGCAGTGCAAAAGCCGCGGACCAGATCCTAAGTACCTCATGCCCTATCAGACACGAACCGGCTTCCAGAGTTCAGTCCAAATGATGCTATCATTGAACAAGCGCAACTATTCGGGATGGTGATGCAACAACAAAGATCGCCGTTAATCGCATTTTTACTGGCGGCCCTGCTTGGTCCCCTGGGGTTCACGTACACGAACCTGATCGGTGGACTGCTGGCAATCATCCTCGCCGTCGCCACCCTCTGGACCATCTTTGTTCCGATCATCATCTGGGCACTCTGTGCCCTGTTTGCACCGTTGATCGTGATGTCCTACAACAAGTCCGTGCGTACCCAGAAAAAGTACGTGGACAAAAAACACGAGGAAATCATCCAGGCGATCCGGTCGGTGAATCTTCGTGCCGAATCCGAGGCTGATAAAAGCAAGCCCCTCTGAGCACCGCTCTTCCCAAGTCGTAGACGAACTGCTCCTGGAACATCCTGTCCAGCGTGGCGGGCTGGCTTGCGGACGCTCCCTACCCTGTTTACGGTCCGTGCAGTTCGGCTGCGGAGATGCCCACCTGCACGATTCTTGGCTTGTCCACACCCGCCACCCCGACATATTTGAACAGTGCGCCATCGAGTTCACGCTTTTCCACCTTCTGGATGACTACGGATTGGCTACCTGACAAAAGTGCTGCAAAGGGAGCAGCCTGAGTGTCGCTTTTCGGGTCGGTCGGAAAACTGAAGGATGTGCCCGGGATGTTGGTAAATTCGATCTGGCCGTGCTCGTCACTGATCCAGAATTCTGTAATCACCGAATGTTGTGCCACATAGGCCAGTACGGCATTGATTGCCTCCGAACTCATCCCCGCCTTGACGGCAGCATCTATGAAGTGGGCTGTGAGCTTGGCCTCGGCCACCATGTGGTTTGAGGCAGCATCTTCTGCGGATGATGTGCCCTCGGCCAACACCGCCCCGGTAAGGATGAAGCAGGTACAAAGGCTTATTGCCATCAGGATTTTGCGCATCGGTTTCCCTCCAGATTTTCTGATTAACTGATTTCGTGCAATGAGGCACTTTGAATGCCTTGGTAGACTCACTGGTCCCCAGGGGACCAGACAATAGACATCAAGATATATGGGTAACTGTTTATTATAAAAGGTATATTTTATGAAAGTAGTTGCTTTATGATGATTGACTTCCCTCAAAATGAGTCGAAAAATTCGGGCCGTTGATCGACTGGAAACGATACTCCATTACACACTACAGTGCCAGATTGAGCCCCGCATAGGCCTGGATCGGCATGGCCGGAAAGTAGCGGTAGGCGCCAAAGGCATGATCGGCGCGGTCAGCATAGCGCTCATCAAGCAGATTGATCACCCGGGCAAACAGGTCGATGTGCTGGGTCAGCTTGTAACCGCCCCGCCAATTGAGCACAACATGGCCGTCGTACTTGGCGGTATTGGCGGCGTTGATATAGTGCTCGCCCACCTGGTTCAGTTCAAATTCGGAATACCAGCGTTCACCCGGCTCATAGCGCCAGCGGGCATTGGTGAGCCAGCGGGGCGCTGAATCCATCATGTTGCCGTCTTCGATCCGTTCGCCACGTGCGGCATCACGGGTAAAATCGTACTTGTGTACAGCATAGCTGACTGCGAGGTTCAGGGCATGGTCACCCAGATGCCAATCGCCGGAAAATTCAAGCCCGAGGGACCTGGTTTTGCCATCGCTGACGTTAAAGCCGCCAGCGTCTCGGAAAATGAAATCGCGTGTCCATTGACTGAACGCAGACAGGGACCAAGTGCGACTGCGGAAGCCTGCTTCTGCCGACAGCAGGCGTTCGCTGTCAAGGTCAGCCACCGTTTGCCCTTGCTGCAGACGGTAGAGCTCGGTGGCTTGTGGTGGCCGAAACCCGGTGCTGAGCATCAGATAGCCGGATTGGCGGGCACCGAAATCCCGCTCGATGCCCACCCGGCCCGCGACTTCGGTGAACCGGTCTTCCCGGGAGGCGGGGCGAGTGTACAAGCAACCACCGAAACCGCAGGCCGAGCCATCGTCGCGGCTGTTGCCTGTCAGGTGGCGGTTTTCATAATCGTAGCTGAGGCGCTCGAGACGCAGACTGTGCAGCAGGCGCAGTTCCCCAGTTATAGCTTTGCTCAGATTGTAGAAGCCGGCAGCCATGACCGAATCGACGTCGTAGTCGTAGTGGCGCCCAGCGGGGCGAGTGGCCACCAGGAAGGCCGACCCAGTCGTCGGTCGATCCTGAATCTCAAGCAGGCTGCCCTGCATGGCCTCGATTTGCGCACCGAATTGCCCGGTCCAGGAACCAACCCCAAATCCCTGGCGGACTAGCATGCCGCCGCTAGTCTGCTCGTTGGTCTCGGTTGGTTGTCCGGGCAGGAAGTGCTGCAGAAATTCCATGTGCGAGCGGCGCAGATATGCAGAAATTCGGGTTCGTTCGCGCTGCCAGTGGCTCGCAGCACGCAAGGACCAGGCGTCCCGATAAGCCTCCGGGTTGGAGTTGGAACGTCGCAGTTCACGATCCCTGTAGGCTTCAAAGCCCTGCACGTAGCTGCCAGTTTCTTGATTAAGGTTGGTGGCACTCAAGGTGTTGCGTACCTGCCAGTTGCCGAGGTCAGTTACGTGGACCAAGGAGAACTTCTCCTGATCATACCCTGTGGCGTCTCGATAGCCGTCGGTCTTGCTCCCGTGGGCGCTAAGGCCAACGTAGTGCTTGCCAGTGTACCCGCCCAATGCAGCTCGAGCCTGATAGTAACCGTAGGAGCCACTCTCCAGACTCAGGCTGGCGCCTTCCGGATTGGCAGTGAGCACATTGATCGCCCCATGCAGTGCGTTGCCACCCAGCATGGTACTTGATGGTCCACGCCAAACCTCGATACTGCCTGCCTGTTCACCATTGACCTCGAAGAGATTGTTAATGTTGCAAAACCCTGCAGGGCGAATGGGCAGGCCATCCTCAAGATAGAGAAATTTTCCACAGGCCCCGGGTCCAGTAAAAACAGCCGAGCGGATGGCGGTCAGGTGCTCCTGGCCGGACCCCCGGGTCACCCAAACGCTGGGAACCCGGCTCAGGGCTTCGTTAACATGGTTGTACCGGATCTCCTCTAGTACATCGCCATCGATGTGGCTAGCACTGCCTGCGGTGCCGAGGCGCTCGCTAATGGTTCCTGTGACGATGATCTCCCCAATGGGATTGGCGGCAAACAGACTCGCCGGGATAACCGCCAGCAGCAACAACCCTGCCAACTGTCGCAGCACGCCCCAAAGGCAACGGCCTAACACCAGAAAAAGGGAAACCAGAATCAGTTGGACAATCCGCCTTCCGTAGGACAGTCGCTCACTTACAGTCACGACAAGTCAGTGAAAAAATGGCGCGCCCGGAGTACACCGAATCGCAGATACGTATAATTTCATTGAGTAATATTGTATATAAAACAATAGCTTGTTAATCCTATGCAATTCATGTTACTGTACGATAACGAATGAACGGGGTAACAATGGGGTAACAAATGAGACTGACAATCCACTATGTAAAGACGGTCAGCACGCCTGGACGGTACACCGATGATGGCAATACCGGCCTGTCATTGCTGGTCAAGAAAAGCGGCAGCAAGTCCTGGACGCAGCGGCTGAGAATCAACGGCCAGCGCAAAGACATCGGCCTTGGTAGTGTAAAAGATATCACGCTTGAAAAGGCCCGGTCCATCGCAGCCATGAACAAGCAGTCCGTACTCGATGGCCGGACCCTCGGCCATACGAACGACATCACGTTCAAGGATGCCGCAGAGAAGGTCATCGACAACCATACCGGATGGAAAAATCCAAAGACGCGACAGAACTGGCAAAACGTTTTCGAGCAATACGTCTATCCGGCCATCGGGGACGTACCCGTTGCAAAGGTGAACACGGGTCAGGTCATGGACATATTGCTGCCGCTTTGGAATGACAAGCAATGCACGGCAAAGAAGGTCCGGCAGCGCACCAGCAAGGTGTTTCGATGGGCGATTGCACACGGGCACCGGCTGGACGATCCGGCGGGTGAAGCCCTACGCGCCGCCATGCCAGCAATTACAAAGAAAGTGAAGCACTTCAAGGCCCAGCCCCATGGACAGATTGCCAAAACCGTGGAAGCGATCCGCACCTGCACGGCCTACCCGATCACAAAGCTGGCCCTGGAGTTCACCGTCCTGACCGCCTGCCGGTCCGGGGAAGTCCGGGGTGCACGGTGGAGCGAGATCGATCTGGACAACAGGGTCTGGACGATCCCGGCGGCGCGCATGAAAATGGGCATCGATCATCAGGTGCCCTTGCCCGACCGCTGCATGGCGATCCTCAAAGAAGCGCAGCACCTCGGCGCGGGCTGCGATCTGGTATTCCCATCCATACGCGCCAAAGTGCTATCCGACAACACGCTATCGAAGCTGCTGCGCGATAACAAGATTGCAACCACCGTGCATGGCTTCCGGTCATCCTTCCGGGACTGGGCCGCCGAGTGCAGTTCTGCCCCTCGGGAAATTGCCGAGTATTGCCTAGCCCACATTGTCGGGGAAGGTGCGGAGTTGGCGTATCGCAGAACCGACTATTTTGAAAAACGCCGCGCCCTGATGCAGCAATGGGGCGATTACCTGGCGCAATAGGAAAACCCTTCAAATCCAAAATAAAGCCTGCTACATGCGAGCTTTTCCTTGTCTGCTATACTCGGTCTCGCATGGCAGGTAGGTGAACTGGGGGTTTGCCGCTTTTTCCTGTTCCACTGGCGGCCTGCCATGCACCCTTGCCAGAGATGAAAAACCTAGGCCCATCATCATCAGCAAAAAATGCTAGTGTATCCGTTTGAAATTTCTGGTCATGGTTTACAAATGTTTAAACGATCCAATGTCTTTTTTATGTAAATGGCGCAGGTCAACAACTGCCCCAAATGGAACGAACATCTTCTCGAATCGCTTGTATCTCCTGCCCCAATAAATCATCGCACAGGACATAGGTGCACCCTTCCCGCCATTCTTTCCATTTACCAGGAACTTAAGACGGGTATCGTAGAGAAAAGCCACCGCAGTTGCAGACTTGAAAACAAACCTTTTCCAGTGGCGCGTATTGGTAGCCACAGGCACAAGTGCAAGAACTTCTGAGCCATAACACGCATTGGCATTACTGCATCTTTCAAGCCAGTCAATAATCCCCGTTCCCCTCTCCCGATCTTTACCGTAAGGCGGATTGACAAAAATCGTTGAATAGTCCCATGAACTGGTAAGGCCATCCGTGAAAGGCAATCGGTATCTTACCGAAGCATCCACAATCGAATAGGCGTTAGAGCAGGGGTCTAGACAGATTTCACTATCAAAGAATTTTCGGATTGCATCGACATACTTCGGGGGGGTACACCAATGCTGGCTCAAAGATTCCGAGTTGTTACGGCCAGCCGTCATGACTCGCCTCGGCGTGCCAAAGTGTTCAGATCAGATTGCAGTTCTCCAAGTGTTCGGTTCTCAGGTGAAATTACATTAAACCAACTCTCAATCTCTGTACTGTGATCAGCAAAATACCTCCGAAGGGTTTTGTCTGCTTCAAAGTCAATGCGGGATTTCGTGAACTTGTTTGTACCGCGCGTGCCTTGATAGCTTTCTGTGAAAGCATTTCTGACAGGCTCAAACCCACTGACAGGCTCAAGAAGTAGATCGTTAATGAATTTGGCTAGGCCGTGGTCAGTGAGAAACAGTAGCCAGTCATAAGACTGTGCCAGTACCTTCAGTTCTTTGTTCTGGTTGTCAGACGTAAACCAGTTGCCATGATTACTGACTACGCCAATCGTCAGGATGAATCCTGGGAAGGCCGTTAAACTTGGATTGTTGATGATTTCCCTTTGAAGGGAAGAATAAGGCCCTGATCGAAATTCCCCGTCCGAAGTCTCAATAACCCCCTGAAACTGCCCGTTTCGCAGCCTTACTTTCTGCAAGGCCGAAACGGAACGGGCCACATAAGAGCCCTGCTTCGCCTTCTCTATCGTTTGGGGTCCCTTTTTCATGCCTTCCTGCACCCCAACCCGCTTGCACTCCACAATCGCAAACGGATCTGGCGAAAGGGCACACACGGACAGCCAGCAACAGCCATCATCCAACGCTTCGATATTCGCAATCACAGGGCCGGATTCCGTTTCCGTCAAGACAGTTGCATTTTTCCTGATCAGATTCTTACCAAGAACCTGAACCGATTTCAGGGTGTGTCCGGCTAAAAACGGCAATTCCCTCTTGATTTTCGAGGGGGTGATGGGAAGGGATACAGGATTCAGGGTTGCCAGTTGCCTGGCTTTCACGGGGTGAAGAGAGAACTCCACATTGTGGGAAATATCGGGGTTTGCAAATTCTTCGATTTTCCGCTCAATTACAATATGATCAGATAACTCCCATGCACAGAAGGTGTAATAGGCCACAATCTCGACAAGCGTTCCCAAAGCTCTTCCGGCTGCCTTCTTCTTGTCCGAGGCATAGTCGAACATCTGGGTTGCAAACGCTTTTTGCAGATTGTCTATTGATTGAAAGGCCAAATCGATTTACCTTGAGGAACGCCCCTGTTATTTTTCATATGGCTACGGTCCCCATGGCTTCAACACGTTGATTTATTCTTGGAACACTGCTAAACCGATCAGAAATAGTAGGATAAAGGGACATTGCGAAAAAATGGGACTTATATACAGTTCTAGCCATTGCCCTTGCTAGTCTGTCTTTTAGCCGCTTCGTTCAATGTGGACCGCACCCACGAGGCAAGGGAGCGGTCATCCTTCTCAGCTGCCTGATGCCAAGCAGCCCGATCCTCTTCTGGTACCTTGATACCCATGTGAACCCAGCCTGCCTGCTTGATTGATTTTGGCTTTTTCATTAGACCTACCTGTTATTTAAGGAAATTTGCAAAAAATCGCTTAGCCTAAGTGTATGGATGCTACATCACCATTACGTGTTGCTATATTAGGATAGTCTATTATAATAAATGCAGTGACTTATAGGAATAACTGGAACATTGGGAACAGCAACGCAACTGCGTCAGTTGTTGGTCATAGTGAAACTATCTAATAATTAGCTGGGAGGATGATCAATGAGAAAAGTTTTTAACCGATGGTTAGCAATTGGGTTGCTGGCATCGCTGGCCATTTCTGGCACTGCCTATGCAGGCCCGTATGGCTACGATCTGCACAATGTGTTAGCACCACGTTCAGCAGGAATGGCAGGCACCAGTATTGCCAAGCCTCTGGATAACGTGTCGGCAATCTTTGGTAACCCTGCCGCATTGACGGACTGGACGGGAACAGAGTTTACGTTTGGTGCAACTTACTACAAGCCAGAAGTACGACTGGATCATTACGGAGGTTTGGGTCTTCCCACCTTGGCAGGAAATGTTCCCGCGGCATCACTTGCCGCTTTTGACGGACCGACATTTGCAGGAGCTGATTTGGGAACTGCTAACCCGGCTGGTTCTGCGACCCCTGGTCAAGCTATAACAAATCAGTTTTTTGACGATGCGGTCAACGGCAATGAGGGTTATATCGTGCCACAAGTAGGCGTCACTCAGGATCTTCGACCCTTGGGTCTGCCTGCTGTACTGGGTGCTGGTCTGACAGCTGTTTCTGGTATCGGTGTGGAGTTTCGTCATGTTGAGGAAACCTTGGGACTGGGCGCGGAGTTCATCGTCCTGGGCGCGAACTTCTCACTTGGTTGGGAACTCAATGAGCAGGTCTCCATTGGTGGTGCTGCAACAGTGACATATGCCTATCTTGACCTAGGACTTGCAGCGACCTCAGGTGTAACACATGACACAGGGATGCGTGGAACGCTTGGCTTGACTTACGAGGACATTGTCCCTGGTACCAGATTAGGTCTGTTCTACATGACGGAACTGCAGCACGTGTTTGATGACATTATAGCTGTACCTAACTTTGAACCAGCAAGGGTAGGTGCCTTGGAAGGTTATGGAGAGAAAGGTCAGGTTCGCTATTCCTCAATTCCTATTGAAGAGCCTCGAACCATTGGCATCGGTATTTCCAACGAGACCTTCATGGATGGCAACCTGCTGATTGCAGCTGATATCATGTGGAAGAACTGGGAAGAGGCTGACTTCTGGGGTGATGTGTACGAGGACCAGATGGTCTACAGCATCGGTGCTCAGATGAAGATGGGCAACTGGCGTTTCCGTGCCGGTTACGGCTATGCCGATGACCCGACGGATCGCGATGCAGATAGCATTAAGGGACTTCCCTATGTTTGTTCATCAGCTACGGACTGTAATGCAATCCCCGTAGGTCGTAGTGATTCACCGTCGATGCTTGGTCAGCAAGTGTTGGAGTATCTGCAGGCTTCACAGACCGAGGTCATCTACCGGCATCGTGCTACGTTGGGTGTGGGGTACATGGGCTTCCTGGCGCCATTCCTGAACATTGACGGTCACGTAGGTGTGCAGTTCAAGGAACGCAATCATTACAGCGCACACGGTCAACTGACACCAGCTCAATTTAATACATTGATTGGTGCATCTGGCGGTGATCCTAATCCTACTACAACTGCTGCGGATGTCTGGTCTTGGCATGCAGGCTTTGCACTGACATGGAACTTCCAGTACTGACCTAGAAGTCAGTAGTCTTTTGGAAAAAGGGGCAGCATCCTGTTGCCCCTTTTTTAATGGGGATCATGTAGTAAGTACCGAAATTTGGAGCGAACCAAAGTAAAGTGACACTCACCATAAACGATTAGTCTCTAGGGTATCTTCAGCCTGCTGATGCAGAACTGTAACCGCAGGAAATCATCGAAGTAACATTACTTGCAAAGAAAATTTTGCCAAAGAAGCGGTGAGGAAGATTCTGCTTCAGGAAAGATACTTGACCGCTGCAATGATGATGCCGGCCAGCCCAAGCCCAAAAACAAACATGCGCCGTTCCAACTGTGCGATCCGGTCAACCAGGCGCGTCTCTTGCTGGGCCAATTCAGCCTTGGTGACATACGCATTGTTCTGGGTGCTTTCCATTGTTGGAGAATAATACACGGCTGGTTTTTTCGCAAATAGCGCCTGTTGTTGGCTGGCCGGTAGTTTGCCAGCGCACCCGCCTGATCGATGCGCCAGTCCCCATTTTAAAAGCCATTACACATACTGCTACCACCTGCGGTTTCGGATGGGCGATTGCCTGGAACATAGGGTCCCTGGGGGGTGAAAATCATCTTGTGTGCCCTTTCGCACTTCACGCCCTCCAGGTAGTGCCCGCATAAGAGTTCGCGCCATTTGTAGAGAATGGCGCGTACTTTTCCCCATCTCTATAGAATCAAATGCTTACCAGAAAACAGGCTGGCGCAAAGTCCAGGTTCGCGCCACTTCCCCCTCCCCTGCCAAATCCCCGGCTGGGACCCTACGTTCCAGGCAATCGCCCATGTGAAACCGTCCGTGATTCCTTTACATACACTTGCTTGAAAGGAGAGCATGACAGGGACAGAGGCACCCGCGCTTGCAGGCTTTTCTACACCCCCCAAGGGGCCCCAGCTATAGGCACTCCTCCCGCCAAACCGACCGTGATTCCTTTACAACCACAAGCTTCGCACTTAACTTAACATCCATAAAACCTCGTACCTAACACGTACGGTTTCCAGGATTAAAGGGCAGGCCGTGGGTCCCCATAATCACGGGCAATCATCGTTCTGGCAGAGCCATGCACTGCCCCTCGGAATTGCACTTAACTAACATCCATAAAACCTCGTACCTAACACGTACGGTTTCCAGGATTAAAGGGCAG
>VXPJ01000079.1:0-1690 GCA_009839635.1 Pseudomonadota bacterium | reverse complement strand
TAACATCCATAAAACCTCGTACCTAACACGTACGGTTTCCAGGATTAAAGGGCAGGCCGTGGGTCCCCATAATCACGGGCAATCATCGTTCTGGCAGAGCCATGCACTGCCCCTCGGAATTGCACTTAACTAACATCCATAAAACCTCGTACCTAACACGTACGGTCATCGTTCCCGTGTGTCGGTTCGAACTGAAACAAACAAATCTAAAACTTGATACCTAACACGTACGGTTTTCCATCACGGACAGGCCCTGTTCACCATCGATAAAATCATCTAAGGAGTCTAGGAACACGTACGGTTTCACAGATACGATCCTGGACATGCTTGGGGCCCAGGGGGGGGTAGACTTTGCCAAGCCCTGCCTGACCCTGGCAATTTGGCAAAGTTCGCCCAGGAATATATAACTTTGCCAAATAATAATTTCGTTGGCAAAGTTCGTGATCTTTGATTTATAAAGGAAAATTCAGAAAAAACCCCGGAACTTTGCCACTTTGCCAGCCTCGGGGAAAGTTGGCAAAGTTAGGGCTTCCACTTGGCAAAGCCTGCCAGTGGAGCGTAGGACTTCAGGCAAAAGCAGCCGTACAGTTTGTTAGCCGTTGAACCTTTCATGATCACGTCATCTTGAACCAGCTTTGCGAGGGCCCGGTCCACCGTGCGGCGACCGTGCTCGGCTTCTTCCAGATGGGACACGATCTGCTTGCGCGATACCCATTTCCCGGCATGATCCAGCAGCTCACAAATATCGGTCATGGCCTGGTCCGTCTTGCTTTCACGTTTGCCATCAATCAGCGCGGTTGCGCTGCCATCGATGACGGTATCATTGAAGATGGCGATTGCGGTCTTGAAGGGGTGACCGGGCTGGGTTGCGATCCTGAACTCGACACAGCCGCCGGGTGGCGCGTACTGGCTTTTGCTTCGCACCAGGCGGCGGGTGCCGTCATCGGTGTCGGGCGAGGGAACCACGGTCAGCACGGAGCGTGCAACCTGACCGAACGCGCCAGAGCCTGCCAGACGGTGCAGCGGGTCGGCATTGTCCCCGGAACTTCCGACCGGCTTCCTGAAATGCGCGATCCCGATCACAGCCGCGTTTGTAGTGCGGGCGAGGGTCTGTGCAGGTTTCAGCATGGCCCGCACGCTGATTGCATCGTTTGGATTGGCTTTGGTGCCCGCCAGGTCCAGCAGCGGGTCGATTGCGATCACATCGTACGGCTGGTTGTACTTGCTTCCAAATTCGGCCAGCTTCTGGAGATCCCTGGACGGGTCGAATACCTCCGTCACAAAATCGATCATGTCGAGGGACGCATCGTGGTTTTTGAACTGCGGCGCATGGAAGAATTCAGGATCATCCTCGGAGCAGATCATCAGGATTCTTTTCGTGCCATCGACCGGCTGGCCTGCAAATCCCTCCCCCCGGCTGAGCCGTGCGAGGATCGCCAGCAGTGCGGTTGACTTGCCCGCACCGGCATGACCGCACACGATGCTCAGCACGCTGCGTGGCAGCCAGTGCGGAATGACCCACTGAACCTCCCTGGCTTCGATGCTGCTGGCATTTCTGACCAGGGCCAGGATGTCGGCGGCTTGCTTGTCGTAGTTCGGGTAGTCGTGGGCAGCGGATGGGTGTCCGTTCAATGCGTGGGGCCCTGCCCGGTAAGATTCATGATGCCTGCTGGCTAAGCCATGCCTCCAC
>VXPJ01000155.1 GCA_009839635.1 Pseudomonadota bacterium | reverse complement strand
ATCCATTTTACGTCCCCATCTGAAAAGAGATTGTGGTATTAGAGGCGTCTTACAACAACCAGATTCCCGTCCTGCTCAAGGGTCCCACAGGCTGTGGGAAAACCCGCTTCATGGAGTACATGAGCTGGCGAATCAAATGCCCGCTGATAACTGTGTCATGCCATGACGATCTGACGGCATCTGACCTGGTGGGCCGCTACCTCGTCACTGGAGGCGAGACGGTGTGGGTGGACGGGCCGCTTGCACGTGCTGTTCGCGCGGGCAGTATCTGTTACCTCGACGAGATTGTTGAAGCACGAAAGGACACGACCGTAGTCATTCATCCCTTATGTGATGACCGCCGTGTGTTGCCGATGGAAAAACTGGGAGAACTGCTCGAAGCACCCCCCGAGTTCTGCATGGCCATTTCATACAATCCGGGCTATCAGAGCGTTCTGAAAGATTTGAAGCAGAGCACACGCCAACGGTTTGTCGCACTTGAATTTGACTACCCGGATGCCGCCGTCGAACAGAAAATTGTCGAGAAGGAAACCGGTGTGGACAGCGAGACTGCCAAACAGCTCGTTAAATTTGCCCAGATGACCCGCAATCTCAAGGGCGGAGGCTTGGATGAAGGGGCCAGTACACGCCTGCTCGTCCATGCTGCAAAGCTCATGGTGCAAGGGGTAGCGCCGGTCACTGCCTGTGCAAGCTCCATATCACAGGCCCTTACGGATGACACAGAAATGCTGATCGCAGTAAACGAATTGAGTTCTTCTGTATTTTGAAACATCCAGCGCCACCGGGCTTTCCGGTGCGTCATCAATCCATCAATAACTGACAGTCCGGTCTCCCGTCCGGTTGGCCATATTCTAGCTGCGCAAGGCCGCCTGGATTTTCTTACGTAATTGTGGAACCGCCTCGGCCTCGAACCAGCGGTTTTTCTTCAACCACCCGATGTTTCGCGGAGATGGATGCGGAAGTGGAAAATACAGGGGACCGTATCTTTCCCTTTGCCGAACGGTTTCAGCAAGCGTGGGGCAAAGATCCGTCAGGTAGTGTTTTTGCGCATACCGCCCGACCAGCAGCGCTAGCTGGATTTTCGGCAACAGGGACAACAGCCGCTGATGCCATAATTCCGCACATTCCTTGCGCGGCGGCAAATCGCCTGACCGACCGGTGCCAGGATAACAAAAACCCATTGGGATTATGGCAATCCTCTGTGCATCGTAGAATACACTCTCGTCGAGATCCATCCACTGACGCAAGCGCTTGCCACTTGCATCATTCCAGGGTATGCCGGTCTTGTGCACCCTGATGCCAGGCGCCTGGCCCATCACCAGTATTCGTGCGCTGCGCTTGGCTCGCAAAACCGGCTTCGGACCCAATGGCAACTCAGGCTCACAGACACGGCAGGCCCTGACTTCTGCCAGCAACCTGTCCAGTCTTGTGGCCCTTGCCATCAGTCCACAGAATCCTTGCTTTTTTTCCGTGTCCTGAAGCGGTGACGATGTGAGCGGGCGCGGTATGCGATGATCCCCTGCATGAGTTGCGAGTACGGGAAACCATTGATGCCATCAAACTGACTTTCCGCCCGGTGGATCAACGAGTCTATGTCCTTCACGGTCTGTGTATGACTTTGGTCAACCTGCAACTGCAGTCCCAGCATGCCCCCGTTTTGTATCTTGATCTCATCTGCATGCGCCAGTGTCTGGCTCACTTCGCGGCGACGCAATGCAAATCTTGCCTTTTTGCGCAATTCGGTCAGCAAGTGGTTACAGCGTTCCATTCGAGGCAGGGAATTGCAGGCTACTCCCTCACGGTCCGCGAGGTTGAAGCGATGTGACCTGCTGCAACTGCAAACACGTGAGTTGATTGCCTTTTCGAACACGCAACGGTGGGGATTGATGGATTCGTACGTGGTTCTGTACTGGTATTCATCCATTGAGCAAATTCCCCTGCTGCTGACGGGTCACGGCTACAGAAAAAACGGGCTGCGGACTGGCTACTTCTCCCATTCCCTTAATATGGGGGCGTGGCGTGGCTCACGCAGTCTCTGTTCCGCCTCAAGTTCATCCTTGGCAAAAATCATCTTGATTGCGGTCCTGCTGTCCTGGCCGACAACGGTTCTTTGTTCCCGTGCAAATTTCTTTGCCGGCTTGAACTCGTCGAAGCTGTCGATGAGTTCAAGATCCTTGATCCCACCGGCAGACCCGGATGTGATTTTATAAACAAAGTACGGCATGATTGGTCTTTCCACAGTGTAGCAGTTCGTTCCAGATCCTGAATTCCATGGATTCGCAAGCCAAGTATATTGATGTTGCATCACTTGCCCAGGTGTCGCCCGGACATACCTTAAAGGTGATGACTGACCGTGGTGATATTCTACTTGCCAATGTCGAAGGCAAAATATATGCCGTTGATGATATGTGCACGCATGAAGACTCTTCACTTTCCCTCGGTTGCCTGAAAGACGAGCTGGTCAGTTGCACCCTGCACGGAAGCCGTTTTAACGTCCGTAGCGGGCAACCGATGGAAGAACCTGCCACAGAAGCGCTGCGCAGATACCCTGTCCGTATAAACCAAGACCGCATCGAAATCTGCCTGGACAGTATCAAGGATTCATAAGTTGATTTTTCCGTATCAAGTCCCTATGTTACGTCCACAAATCAACCTGACCACCGGATCACATGAGCAACTGGATCGAAGGCAAAGTTGTCAGAAACAAGCACTGGACGGATGTACTATATTCGCTTCATATCGAAGCGGATATTGACCCCTTTATTGCAGGCCAGTATGGCCGTCTTGGCCTGGAAATCGATGAGCAGATCGTGGGGCGCCCCTACTCCTTTGTAAATGCCCCTCATGAACACACCCATGAGTTTTACTCGATTACAGTCCGCCATGGCCCCCTGTCAACCAAGCTGTTCTCCTTGCAGGAATCCGATTCTGTCTGGATTGATCAACGTGCAAACGGATTCTTCACCCTGAATGAAGTACCCGACGGCAGGGACATCTGGATGTTTGCAACAGGTACCGGGCTTGGCCCCTTTTTGTCCATATTGAAATCTGATGAAGTCTGGCAGCGGTTCGAGCGGGTCGTGCTAGTACATGCGGTTCGCTTTGCCAAGGAATTGACCTACCAGGAGACCATACAAAAGTTCAGTGAAAGATTTGATGGTCGTTTTCAGATGGTTCCGTTCGTTAGCCGGGAGGATACAGATTTTGCCCTGTCAGGACGCATCCCTGCAGCAATTGAGAACTGCATGTTGGAAGAGAAAGTGGGTTTTGGACTTGACCCGGCGTATTCACAGACAATGCTTTGCGGAAACCCGGACATGCTCGTAGATACGCGCAACGCATTAAAAGAGAAAGGACTCGAGAAAAATCTACGTCGCAGTCCTGGGCATATCACAACGGAAAGTTACTGGTAGCCTGCGTGATTTCTCTGGGGTTCTAGTTACTCAGTGTACGCCCGCCGTCTACCGGAATGATTTGCCCGGTGATGTAGTCCGCATGCTCGATCAAGAACAATGCAGCATCTGCAATATCCCCAGGCTTGCCCTCATGCTTCAGTGCAGTACGCGAGATGATTTCCTGGCGCATCGTCACATCATGCTCGCCTTCCGGCCACAAGATTGCACCCGGTGCGATACCGTTGACACGTATCTCCGGCGCCAACTCGCGTGCCATGGACCTTGTAAGCATTGTCAGTCCGGCTTTGGAGATTGAATATACAGAATGGCCCTTGAGAGGCCGCTCCGAATGAATGTCAACGATGTTGATGATGCTGCCCCGTACGGCTTTCAGGTGGGGGGCAATGGCCTGAGTCAGATACAAAGGCGCCTTAAGATTGATTCCAACCAGTTTTTCCCAGATGTTTTCGTCGATTTCATCGACCCTTGTCGGACAAAAGAGGGAAGCATTGTTGATCAGAACATCTAGGCGATTAAAGCATGCCCTGGCTTGGGCAATCAGGTCTGGTATGGTTGAGTATTCCGTCAAGTCGCCTTGCAGCATTTGCACAGACTCGGCACGCGCCGCATTGAGTTCTTCGGCCAGTAGCCGGGCATCTCTTTCTGAATTGCAATAATGTAGAATGATGCGCATGCCGGAGCGGTGTAGGTGCCGTACAAGTTCCGCACCGATGCGTCGTGCACCCCCTGTAATCATGACCACCCTGGAATTTTCCACCACAATCCTTCACACCCGTTCAATCGGCGAACTCTAGCATACCTGACCGGGACAGACAGAATGCCTCGTCCAACCTTTTCTAAACTCAGCGCCGAACAACGGCTACATACCGAAAACTGTATGGAGCGCCTCGGTCAGGAAATTAATGCACAGGGAGGAAGCATAGGTTTTGACCGGTACATGCAACTGGTACTGCACGACCCTGCCGTGGGTTACTACCACACCCAGCAGCCTATTTTCGGCAAGCATGGGGATTTCGTCACAGCACCCGATTCATCGGTCCATCTTGCATATTGCATTGCACATGCCTGTGCAGGGCTGATCCAGGATGATGCACAACGCAACATTCTGGAGATAGGAGCGGGACGCGGACAGCTCGCACTGGATATGCTCCGCTATTTGCATGTGTGGGGAACTGCACCCCACAAGTACTATATTTTCGAACCCAGTGAGACGCTGAGGAATGCCCAACGAGAGCTGCTTGAGGAGCATATGCCCGAGAGCATGTCCGTAGTGGAGTGGCTGCCAGATTTACACGCAGAGCTCGGCAGTGCCATTGTCATCGCAAACGAAGTACTGGATGCGCTGCCGGTCAAATGTTTTGTGTCCGATTTACGACAAATCAATGAACGATGCGTAACCTTGACGGACCAAGGAGAACTGGACTGGCATACGCAAGAGCCCTCCTATGAGCTGGATGTGGCACTGGACTATCTCACGGTCATGCTAGACAGTCCGCCAGCTGGTGAACTCTATTGCAGTGAAATCTGCCTCCAGTTGGGAGAAACACTGGCGGCCTGGTCAGGTTGCTGCGAGCAATGCATCATGTTTTTGATTGATTACGGCTACCCGCAAAGTGAGTACTATCACCCGCAACGCCACATGGGAACGTTGCGCAGCTATTTCCGGCATCGGGTTGCAGAGAACCTGTTTGCCTACCCGGGGCTCCAAGACATCACAGCCGATGTAGATTTCTCTGCATTGGCCCAAGCAGCGGGTCGCCTGCAGATGGGGGTGCTTTCCTTCAGCTCACAGCGAAATTTCATGCTGGCCAACCACCTGCTTGACTGGAGGCCTGCTGGAGAAACACAAGCCGAGCAGGTCGCACAAATAGCACAACTGAAACAGCTCACTTTAGGCTCGGCAGTGGGCGAACGTTTTCAGGTCATGGTTCTGGGCAAGGGCATTGAGTACGGGCCAGACCGATTTACCCTGCGTGACATGCGCACACGGCTTTAAGCAGGCTAAGGATCGTGGAAATCCTGCACGCATTTTTACTTGCCGTAGTACAGGGCCTCACAGAATTCCTGCCGATATCCAGTTCCGCTCACCTGGTCTTGTTGCCCATCCTCATGGATTGGCAGGACCAAGGCTTGGTGATCGACGTCGCAGCGCATCTTGGCAGTCTGCTGGCAGTACTATTCTATTTTCGCGACGACCTAGGCAAGTTGCTTGGACAAGCATTCGTACCTGCCAGTACGCCTGGTGAAAATGGCGAGGCGAGAGACCTCGCCTGGCTGTTGCTGTGGGCTACGCTCCCCATCCTGGTCCTGGCACTTTTTTTCCATGCCTATGTGATCCAGTACAGTCGTGATGCAATTGTCATTGCCGTGACCTCCATATTTTTCGGCCTGCTGCTATGGCTGGCCGATTGGCGTGGCAGCCAAACGCGCATGACGAGACAATTGACCAAGACAGATGCCCTGCTGATAGGCTTTGCACAGGCTTTCGCACTCATTCCGGGAGCTTCCCGCTCAGGCGTGACCATAACCGCAGCCATGTGGCTTGGCCTGACACGGGTAGAAGCGGCACGATTTTCTTTCTTGCTGGCCATTCCGACCATTTTTGCAGCCTCTGTATTTGGCATTTACCAAGCGGTGCTGGAGGCAGCGAGCGTCCAGTGGAGTTTTGGTTTTGGCGTTCTGGCATGCTCGGCCATAGTGACTTTTTTCTGTATACACTGGTTTATAAAATTTATCGCCCAGATCGGCATGCTGCCGTTCGTGCTGTACAGGGTGTTGCTGGGTATGGTGCTGCTGTTCGCTTACTGGTGAGAACAAACCGAATCAGGACAAAGCCCTTGCATCAATCATTTTCTGTAACAGTTGCAACCGGGCATGTTCCAGCCTATCCGCGACCTCTCCTTTCCTGACTCCATCGCTGATCCACTGGCGCACATCGATCTCCTCGATTCGCTTTGATGCAAGCTGCAACCAGTCTGCCTGAGGGTACTGGTTTTCCTTCTCCAGACTCATAAAAATCACAGAAAATATCTGCAGCAGATCAACAAATCGCTCCGGCCTTCTTCTCTCATCAAGCCTGCGCAACAGGACCAGCAAGGCCTCTGCATCCAGTTCAAATACACCGTGACATGCATGCTGCAGCTCGACGGTGAGTTCAAGCAGCTCCCTGCACGCACTCGGCAATCCAGGCTGTCTGGCTAGGCACGAAACCCCTTGCGTGTCCTCGTCACGTCGATGGAAATAGAGGCCTCCAACCAGGGATGAAAGCCGCACGCACGGCTTGTCCGTCGATGAGGAAATCCGTTCCAGTGCCAACAATGCCGAGTTGCGTGCGGACTCGACAGAAAATGCACACCCGACCTCCCCAAGAATTTGCTCCAGCGCCTGCAGGCGGTGCAGGGTGACAAAAAATATCCCAGGCGAGTCTGTGGCCAGCGCCCCCAGCGTTTCGTCCCAGATACGCTCCGCAGAAATCTCCCGCAACTCACCCGTCCCGACCATGCTGTGCATCAACTGCATGGTTTCATCCGCGATGTCAAATCCCTGCCTTGCAAACCTGGCTTCGAAACGGGCAACCCGCAGGATTCGAAGTGGATCCTCGACAAATGCAGTAGAAACGTGGCGAAGTCTCCGGGCTCTCAAATCCGATTGTCCCCCATGGGGGTCGATGATGTCTCCTGACTGGCTTTTTGCCATGGCGTTGATCGTCAGGTCGCGACGGAGCAGGTCGTCCTGCAGGCTGACGTCTGGTGATGCATGCACCTCAAATCCATAATACCCGCGGCCTTTTTTCCGTTCAGTACGGGCCAGAGCATATTCCTCACCAGTTTCCGGATGCAGGAACACCGGAAAATCCCTTCCGACTTGGCGATATCCCAAACTCAGCATTTCCTCGGCACTGGAGCCGACGACCACCCAGTCCCGTTCCTTGACAGGCAACCCCAACAGTTCATCGCGGACAGCGCCGCCCACTAGATAAACCTCCATAATCACATCCGTTGTTTGTGATAACGTGAATGCATGATGACAAATTCCAGCCGGTTGCTCACTCTAGTTTTACTGGTCAATTTCTTCACAGGCTGCAGCACGGTCGGCTTTTATTACCAGTCTACTGCTGGTCACCTGGTCCTGCTGTCCAAACAAGAGCCTGTTACCGACATCGTAAATGATTCTACACGCGACAAAAAACTTATCGAACAATTGGTGCTGGCACAGGAACTGCGCACCTTTGCGAGCACCGATCTCAAGCTTCCGGAAAACGAGAGTTACCGCAGTTATATCCAGCTGGAAAGACGCTACGTCGCATGGCATGTTTTCGCTGCACCCGAGTTTTCGGTCACGCTGCAGAAATGGTGCTTTCTGGCAGTCGACTGCATGCAGTATCGCAGGTACTTTGACGTACACAAGGCCAGGACCTATGCCGCAAAGCTTGCGGCTACAGGGCAGGATGTATACGTAGCAGGTGTGCCAGCCTACTCTACTTTGGCCCCGCTGGTCAGCAGCATGCTCAACCAAGGTGAAATCGCGACAGCATCCTACATCTTTCATGAACTGGCACATCAGCAATTGTATGTGCACAGCAACTCTACCTTCAACGAATCCTTTGCTACTGCGGTAGAGGAACTGGGTATACGTCACTGGCTGCAACAACAGGGAAGACAAGATGAACTGCTGAGGTATGAAAACTGGTTGACCCAGAAAACGGCCTTCGCAAACTTGATTCTTGATACGAGACAGGAATTCCGTGAACTTTATGAAAGCGGCCTTCCCGTTGAGATGATGCGCAGTGAAAAACAAAAACTGATCAATATTCTCCAGCAGCGTTTCGAAAACCTAAAACAGTCAAACAATCTGTTGCAACGCTACGAAAAATGGATGTCGGGCTCATTGAACAATGCGCAACTGGGAGTCATCGCTGTGTATCGGGACCAGGTCCCTTTTTTCAAACAGCTATTCCTAGCGTGCGGTAGTGATTTCGAGAAGTTTTACCTTCGTTCAGAAGAAATTTCAAAGCTGACCGCAAAAGAACGCCAATTGGCACTTGAGGTTTCGCAGCAGTGCTGATCAGCGCTTGCTGCGAAACCGGTCATAATGCACATGTCTTGTCTGGTCCGACAGGTAGCTTGGGGCAACTGCTTCCAACGGCGTCGGACAATGCTCCTCTCCCGGACAAGTACTGTGGGTCTGCAAGGAATGAAAATTGTCTACGGAGAACGGTTTTCCGGGAACAAACTCGAAAAAATAGGCTTGCAATTTTGACAAACCTTTTGGTAAGCCCAGCACCTTTGTTTTGGAGCCGCTCAGTTCTGCTGTGTAGCCCACAAGTTGCTTGAGAGTGTATTTTTTTGGGCCACACAGATCGATTCGAGCTCCAAAGGTCTCTGGATCATCGAGCGCATCCACCATGACCCTTGCAACATCGCCCACATAAACGGGAGCCATCATTGCATCCGCACATGCGAGAGGGAAAATCCCGGGAACCAGTTTGAGAAGGGCTGCAAAACGGTTCAGGAAATTGTCATGCGGGCCAAATATTACGGACGGCCTGAAACTGGTGACTGCAATCTGGTTCCCGGCAGCATGCGCATAATTTTCGGCTTCGCCCTTGGTACGCAAATAAAAGCTCTTCCCTTCAAGGCTTGCATTGAGGGCGCTCATGTGAAGGAGTCTTGGAACTTTATGGCTACGACATGTTTCGATGACTTTGTGTGTCAACTCTACATGGGCCCTGCGGAACCCTTCACCCTTGTGGCCGTTCTCGTTAAGGATGCCGACTAGATTGATCACTGCCTTGCAACCGCGAATACAGTCACCCAGCCGAGGCATATCGTGAACATCACATTCGACAATCTGGGTGCCTGGCAATACCAGTAAATCCCGACACCGCTCCCTGTGGCGGGAAAGAATCCTGATTCGATGGCCACGTTTCACCAGTTCCGCACATAGCCGGTGACCCACGAAGCCGCTTCCACCAAGAACACAAATTGCTGAGGCGCTCATACAGTGACCTACCAATGTTTGTCACATCGCTTGTTCATGAGGATTGAATCCCCATGACACTATTTTACATGCTGCTGCTGGCTCCTTGTCACAGGCAATGAAACAGGGCCGAGGGTTACCCGGAGCAGAAATCCCGAGCCGATAATAATGCGGACTACCGTACCGGCCGCTACCGGTTGTCACTGACAGCTCGGTGACCGATGTCCGTGCGGTAGAACATTTGCGGCCATGAAATCTGCTGTACAAGCCTGTAGGCACGTTGCTGTGCCTGCAGTACCGTGTCTCCCAGTGCCGTAGCACATAAAACACGCCCGCCGTTGGTCAATACTCTCCCATCACGTTCACAGGTCCCGGCATGAAAGACTTTCTGTGCAGGCGTCTCTCGGGACTGAGACAGGCCTTGAATCGCCGCTCCTTTCTCACAGGTGTCAAGCGGATATCCGCCGGCAGCCAATACCACCCCCAGTGCCGTTCGTGTATCCCATTGGATGACATGCTGATCCAGCTGTCCAGCCAATGCTGCAAGACAAAGCTCTGCAAGGTCCGACTGCATGCGCATCAGGATTGGCTGTGCTTCCGGATCCCCGAAACGGCAGTTGAATTCAAGCACATGCGGATTTTCCTGAGCATCAATCATCAAGCCGGCATAGAGAAACCCGATATAGGGGGTTCCTTGTTCGGTAAATCCGCGGACTGTGGGATAGATTACCTTTTCCAATATGCGCTGGTGCAATGCTTCACTCACGATCGGGGCAGGCGAGTATGCGCCCATGCCGCCAGTGTTAGGTCCTACATCGCCCACGTCGCGTTTTTTGTGGTCCTGGGAGGTAGCCATTGACAATACATGCTCGCCATCCGCCATACAGATGAAACTGGCTTCCTCACCCTGGATAAATTCTTCCACAACGATGCTTTTTCCCGAGTCTCCAAACCATTCTCCGCTTAGCATTTGCCGGGCACTGTCCAGCGCATGTGCGTGGTCCAGTGCAATGATGACGCCTTTACCTGCAGCCAGTCCGTCTGCCTTGACCACCATGGGTACAGGTCTGGACACGATATAGTCATGAGCCTCTGCAAAATCCGTAAACACCGCATAGTCTGCCGTCGGAATACGGTGTTTTTGCATGAACTGTTTGGCAAAGGACTTGGATCCTTCAAGCCGGGCTGTCGCAGCGACTGGGCCAAATATCGGCAGATGCTCATCTTTGAACTGGTCGACAATCCCTCCTACCAGTGGGCCTTCCGGCCCTACCAGGGTAAGATCAACATTTTGCCGCTTTGCAAAATCGAGCAATGCCAAGATGTCCTCGGCACCGATCTCGATATTCTTTGTCTTTGGTTCAGCCGCTGTCCCCGCATTTCCGGGGGCCACAAATACCTCTGAGACGTGAGCCGATTGGCATAATTTCCACGCCAGCGCGTGTTCGCGCCCGCCTCCACCTACAACCAGAACTTTCATTGTGACACCTAGACTTTGATCAAAAAACCAATTGATGCCTGAGGGCACGTATTAGCCAACATGCAATCCTAGTGGCAGAAATGACGCATCCCCGTACATGCCATTGCAATTTCGTACTCGTCGGCTGCTGCAATCACTTCCTCGTCATTGACGGAGCCACCAGGCTGGATGATCGCAGTAATTCCATGCTCATGCGCCGCCTCAATGGCATCGCGAAACGGGAAAAATGCATCGGACGCCATCACCGAGCCGGTAATGTCCATGCCCTCGTCATGCGCCTTGATCGCAGCAATCCTTGCTGAGTATACTCGGCTCATCTGTCCTGCACCGACCCCAATCGTGCGCTGATCACGCGCATACACGATCGCGTTGGACTTCACAAATTTGACCACCTTCCAGGCAAACAACAAGTCCTCCAGTTCACGTGTTGTGGGGGGGCGCTTGGAGACAATATCCAGTTCACCCTCGGCCATAACGCTCAGATCACGATCCTGGACCAGCAGGCCACCAACCACTCGTCTGAAATCAAATGCCGCGACTGCCGGTTCCCAGTTCCCACATTCGAGAACACGGACATTCTTTTTATCTGCCAGCACCTCGCGCGCGGCATTGGAAACCACAGGTGCGATCAGCACTTCAACAAATTGTTTCTCAATGACTTGGCTCGCAGTCTCGCCATCAAGCTCACGATTGAAGGCAATCACGCCACCGAATGCGGAAGTCGGATCGGTCTGAAAAGCGTGTGCATACGCCTGCAGGATGTCCGGGGCCGTTGCCACCCCACAGGGATTGGCATGCTTGACAATCACACATGCCGGGGTTTCAAACTGTTTCACGCATTCCAGTGCTGCATTGCTATCCGCAATATTGTTGTACGACAGCTTCTTGCCCTGAATGATTACAGCGCCCGCAATGCAGGCTTCAGAAAGATTCGTTTCCGTATAGAAAGCTCCTTGTTGATGCGGATTTTCTCCATAGCGCAAGACCTGCTGTTGTTGAAACTGCAAATTGAGTGTGCGCGGGAACACTGGGCTCCCGTCGGGGAGATGCTTCCCCAGATAGTTGGCAATCATGCCGTCATAACGGGCAGTGTACTCAAAAGCCTTCACCGCAAGATCAAATCTCAGGGCGGCATCCAGTACACCCTGCGTTTCCCTCAAACAGGCAACAATTGTCGAGTAATCATCAGGATCGACGACCACCGCTACGTGCTCATGGTTTTTTGCCGCCCCGCGAATCATCGCAGGGCCCCCTACATCGATGTTCTCCATGGCCTCCTTCAGCAGACAGCCGGGTCGGGCAGTGACTTCAGCAAAGGGGTAAAGATTGATAACCACCAAGTCAATTGGAGAGATATCATGCTCACGCATGACAGACTCGTCTTGGCCACGGCGTGCAAGAATTCCACCGTGGATCCTAGGATGCAGTGTCTTGACACGGCCATCCATGATTTCCGGAAAATCCGTGTAGCTGGAAACTTCTATAACATCAAGTCCGTGCTGGCTGAGGAGTTTTGCGGTATTCCCGGTAGACAGGATTTCGATGCCCAGATCATGCAGTTCGCGCGCCAGCTGAACCACACCCGATTTGTCGGAAACGCTGATCAGCGCACGGCAAACAGATTGCCGTTTGGAATTAGCCAAGGGGATGATCCAAGGGGTTATGGCGGCTAATTGAGCCCGTACATTTTGAGCTTTTTCCTGAGAGTACCTCGATTGATACCCAGGTATTTCGCTGCTTTTGTCTGGTTACCCTTGCAATATTGCATAACCAGTTCGAGAAGCGGTCGCTCAACTTCCTCAATGAACAGTTTATAGAGACCCTCAGGTTCGTGGTCACTCATCTGGTTCAAATAAAGATGCAGGGAACTGGTTACCGTTTCACGCAAAGAATGCTTGCTGCGTTCACGGCGCAGGTCTGTCACCTCAGCGGCAGAAGGCGATGCGCTCATGCAGTTAACTCCATGTTTTAGGCTGGCAGGTACCAAAAAGTCTTGTTAGTAATATTCGTTGTGCGGGACATGATCCGTCTGCATCAAGATATTTTAATTTCACGATATGCAATTTCAGGCGCCAAGCGACATGTGTCAAGCAGTGCAAATACCCACTTGCACCCGCCATGCAATAATGCCATTGACGCGTGTTTCAACGCTTCTGATTTCTTTCAAGAGTGCGTGGGCAACGTCTTGTTATTTTTGAGGCAATTTGCCAGATTCAGTCCTGGAAATTCCCCGCGCTGCTTGACTTGTAATGATCGCATTTGGCCTTGCAAATGCCAAGACTTTTTTACATCCCGAGTAGCTGACGGGCACATTCGGATTGGAGAATGATCGCACCATCCGGTTTGCCGCAGACGCATGTTCCCGCCTGGCCGACCCAGTGGCCAACCCTGCAGGAACAGGAACCTCTCAACCCAAGACGCTACGGCTACATCCCAGGGCCCAAGTGCCACGGGAACTCACCCCTTGAGCTTGTTCTCGAGGTAGTGGATATTGTGCTCGGCATTGATATACACAGGGTCCTGCATCAGTTCCAGCAGCAATGGGACATTGGTGGTGATTCCGTCAATGACAATTTCATGCAGAGCGCCTTTCATTCGGGTCAGTGCGCCTGAGCGACTGTGCCCCAAGGCCAGCAGCTTGCCAATCATCGAGTCGTAATACGGTGGCACGGTATAGCCGTTGTAGAGGTGTGTATCAACCCGTATACCCGGTCCACCTGGACAGTGAAAATGGGTTACCGTGCCTGGGCACGGGATAAACGAGTAGGGGTCTTCTGCATTGATCCGGCATTCAATGGCATGCCCGCGGACCTTGACATCATCCTGAACAAAGGACAATGGCTCTCCGGAGGCCACCAACAGCTGCTGCTTCACGATGTCGATGCCGGTGATCATTTCTGTCACTGGGTGCTCGACCTGGACACGTGTATGGAGCTCTTTAAAATAGACTTCGCCGTTGGCGTAGAAAATTGCGA
>VXPJ01000028.1:4770-13931 GCA_009839635.1 Pseudomonadota bacterium | reverse complement strand
AGGCGGGATCGAACCGCCGACCTCTACAATGCCATTGTAGCGCTCTCCCAGCTGAGCTATAGCCCCATTGATTCAGTACGGAAACCTATCTCAAACCCTTGATATATTCAATGGCCTGATCGATGCGTTTAACCACCTTTTCAGCCCCAAGCAACTCCAGCGTGATATCAATGGATGGGGATTGTACCTGTCCCGTTACCGCAAGACGCAAGGGAGGAGCAACCTGGCCAAACTTCAAATCCATCTCCTGGGCAACGGAGTTTAGGACTGCCTTGATATCCTCCGCAGTCCAAGCGCCAGCCTGCTGCAATCTGTTTCCCAAGACCTCCAGGATTTTTATGCCCTCGCCGGAGAAATGTCTCCCGACACCCTTTTCATCGTAACCTTTGATATCACAGTAAAAATATTCGCTTGCCTCGCATATCTCCTGCAAAGTCTTGCAGCGCTCCTTTTGCACATCAAACAGTGCCGGCAACTCAGGCGGTGCATCGGGAGGCACACCCCGGGAGCGGAAACAGGCTTCAAGCTCATCGCGAAGTTCCTTGCCTGAGGCTCGTTTCAGGTACTGGTGGTTCACCCAGAGCAGCTTTTCCATGTCAAAGATCGCAGGCGATGGATGTACGGAAGACAAACTGAACAGTTCGATCATTTCATCGATTGCGAAGATCTCCTGATCCCCGTGGGACCACCCGAGCCGGACCAGGTAGTTCGCCAATGCCGCAGGCAAAAACCCGTCTTTTTGATACTGGATGACCGATGTGGCCCCGTGTCTTTTGGACAGCCGCTTGCCGTCTTTGCCGTGGATGAGCGGAATATGTGCATAGTCAGGAACCGGCTGACCCAGCGCCTTGAAGATATTGATTTGCCGGGGCGTGTTGTTCAGGTGGTCATTTCCCCGGATCACGTGGGTGATTGCTGAGTCGATATCATCCACCACCACGCACAAGTGGTAGGTGGGTGTACCGTCCGAGCGGGCCAGGACCAGGTCGTCAAGCTCACTGTTCTGGGTCTCAACCGTGCCGCAAACCCGGTCTTCGACTTGCACGCTACCCTCTAGGGGAGTCTTGAGGCGGACCACCGGATCAATGCCAGGCTTGCCCGTGTGTGTCCGCGTACGGCAATGCCCGTCGTAGCGGGGTTTTTGTCCGAGCCTGATTTGTTCATGGCGCAGCAACTCCAAGCGCTCCCTGGAGCAATAACAATGATAGGCCTTTCCTGTATCGAGCAGCTGCTCGATGACCTCCCTGTACCGCTGCATGCGCGAAGACTGATGGACCGGCTTTGTATCGGATTCGATCCCAAGCCACGACAGCCCGGAGAGAATGTCTTCGGTAAATTCATCCAAGGAACGCTGCCGGTCGGTATCCTCAATCCGCAGCAGGTATTCGCCGTTGTGTTTCCTGGCATACAACCAGTTGAACAACGCAGTCCGGACACCACCAATGTGCAGATGCCCGGTTGGGCTCGGAGCAAAACGGGTACGTACGGTCATGCCGAAACTGAAGGGATGGTAAGAAGTCGTGATTGATGGGTTCCATTGTACATGGATAAATGGCCTGCAAAGAATGTGCGATGGAATCAGGCCAACTGCACCGCCCACACCATGGCATGCAGACAAAGCAATGCGTACAAAGCCGCCAGCAGGTCATCCAGCATAATTCCGAACCCGCCGCTGACCTTGCGGTCTGCAAGTGAAACCGGCCAGGGTTTCCATATATCAAACACCCTGAACAGGAAAAATCCCGCGAGTACCCAGTACCATGCCAAAGGCACAAACAGCATGGTGACCAGGTACCCCACGACTTCATCAATCACGATCCCCGGGTGATCAGGAACCTTCAGAATTGCAGACGTCTGCCCACAGGCCCAGCACCCTGCCATAAACAGGCCCACGACGCATAGAACGTACAGGACAGGACTGAGCGAAACCAAAGCCAGATATACTGCAACACCAAACAGTGTCCCCACCGTGCCGGGCGCCACTGGTGAGAGTCCGGCCCCGAACCCAAACGAGAACAGGTGCACGGGACTGCTTAGTACCACATGTTTTACATCCTGAGACATGGCCTTCAGTCAGGCAAAATGATCAAAGCCTGGCCTGCCAGGCGAGGGGTACCTGTGGCCTGCCTCAAACAATTCCAGGGTATCCCCCGGTGTGATTTCCCCGATCCGGGTAATGGGGCATCCGGTTCTCTCGCGAACGGTATCGATTTCCCCGCTGTGTTCCGGACTTGCCGTGAAGACCAGCTCATAGTCCTCACCTCCCGCAAGCACCTGGTCCCAGCCCTTTGCGTCATGCCACTGTCTTTGCATGGCATCGGATAGCGGGATCTGCTCAAGGTCAATGCGTGCCCCGACACCGCTGCCTTGCAATATCCGCTGCACATCGAGTACCAGTCCATCGGACAGGTCAATGGCCGCACTGGCAAAGGCCACAATTTCCTGGCCTACCTCCACCCTAGGCTGTGGCCGGTTCAGACGTTGTGCAAGGTACTCCAGATCCGGCTTAGGTACAGTACAATTTTCGGTGTCCCGGGACAGTTCCAGATAGAGGGCAGCATCCCCCAGCGTACCGGATACGTAGATCGAATCCCCTGCCCTGGCATGGGCGCGGGCCATTGCACAAGCTGATTTCAGATACCCCGTTGCCTGAATCGATATTGACCGCGCCCCACGAACGAGGTCCCCTCCGATGATCTTCATGCCATAGCGGTCTGCCAGCGAAAAGAGTCCTCTTGAAAATCCCTCAAGCCATGCATGTTCAATATCCGGCAAGGAAAGACTCAGGGTCGCCCAGAGCGGGGTTGCCCCCATGGCAGCAAGATCACTCAGGTTGACGGCCAGTGCCTTATGACCCAGGTCCTCGGGCAGGCACCCCGGTCGGAAATGGACCCCCTCATTGAGGGTATCCACAGTCATCACCAGCTTTGAACCATCGGGCGGGCTGACCACCGCTGCGTCATCGCCAATGCCGATCTCGACATTCCCTCCCGCCGAATGTCGAGAGAAATACCGGGCAATGATTTCTTGTTCTAGCAAGGTGTGCACCCGCGATACGCGATCGCAGTCCTCGTCACTCAGTCCAGCGGTTTCCTTGGAACCTGGTCCAGGACCGCGTTGATCAGTTTATAACCTCCATCCGAACCAAATTTCTTGCAAAGAATCACGGCTTCGGAAATCACCACTTCCTTTGGAATTTCATGCTTGTACAACATCTCATAAATCGCATACAGCAAAATCGCCTTCTCGATAGGCCCTACTCGTGCCGCAGAACCTTCGACATAAGTTGCAAGGATATCAGTAAGTTCTCTAGCATGATTTATGGATTCTCTCAGAAGCTCTTCAAAATAATCCTGATCCACCTTGGCCCAGTTCTCATCCCCGGAAAACTGTTCGACCAGTTCATCGGCACTGTGTCCTGCGAGCTGCCACTGGTACAGCGATTGCAGTGCAAGCCGCCTTGACCAGTGGCGCTTGTGAGGCTGTCCTTCAGCCACCGGATGGAATGGACTTCAGGACATGGACCATCTCCAGAACACACAGCGCCACATCACGGCCCTTGTTGCTGTTGCCTGTGCTGCGCTCCACGGCCTGCTCCAGCGTGTCCGTGGTCAACAGTCCAAATGCAATGGGAATCCCGGATTGCAGGCTGGCTTCCTGTATGCCTGAGGTGCAGCCATGGCAGACATACTCGAAGTGCGGAGTATCCCCCCGGATGACACAACCTAAGGCAATGATGCCGTCGTACTTGCCGGTCTCGGCCATTGTCTTGCAGGCCAGCGGTAACTCAAAGGCACCGGGCACGTGGATACACGTGACATCGGCCTCTGCCACACGATGTTCCAGCAGGGTTGCCTGCGCTGATGACCTCATGGCCTCGACGATTTCTCCGTTGAAACGTGCGGATACGACTCCGATACGAAGACCCTGCCCCGAATACTCCGCGCCTGGTGTGTAACTCCCCTTCATGTCGCCTGCCCACGGTCCTGCATCAGTCGTTCAAGGTAACGGGCCATAAGGTCCACCTCTATATTCATCTCAGTTCCGGGCTGCAGATGTCCCAAGGTGGTGCTTTTCAGTGTATGTGGTATGACCGTGACACAAAACCGGTTTTTTTCTACCTGATTGACCGTAAGGCTCACACCGTCCACGCAGACGGATCCTTTGGGGACAATATACCTCGACAGGTTATCCGGTATGGCAATCCACAGTACCGATTCCCCTTCTCCGTCTTCACGCACCATAAGCCGGCCGATCCCGTCCACGTGGCCGCTGACGATATGTCCCCCCAGACGCGTGGAGGGCATCGCCGAGCGCTCCAGGTTGACCTGGCCTTTCTGGGCTGACGTTCCAAAGGTCGTGCACTTCCGGGTTTCGGTAGACACATCCACCTGGAAGGAGTCATCCCGCACATTGCACACGGTCAGACATACGCCGTTGACGCAAATGCTGTCACCGGTCTTGACTCCCTCAGCAAACGCAACTGTCGCAAGGATTTGGTACCGGTGGATGCTCTGGTTCTCCTCCAGCCTGTGCACGGTCCCGACCTCTTCTACGATTCCGGTAAACATCTAAGCTTTCAGTCCTGCGATGTACATGGTAGCCGGGATGACCGTTTTCCTGGGTTGTACCGCACGTCCTCAAATATCCTGGGCAGGTTCGGGGCGTACACGGAGCCTGATGTCATCACCAATGACCGTAATATCCTCTATCGACATCCCCAGTCGCTCTTGCATGCTTGAAATCAGCGGCAGTTCTGCCAGGCCGCGACCGGATTCGCCAATCAGGTGTGGTGCGACATAAATGATCATCTCGTCCACGAGATCCTGCTTCAGCAGACTTCCCACCACAGTGGCTCCTGCTTCGACGAGAACTTCATTGACCTCCCGGGCCCCCAGGTCCTGCATCACCTCCACGAGGTCCAGTGGCCGCTGCTTCAGGGTTACGACTTCTACACGTTCACCCTGCAGTGCGGCTACTCTTCGTGCATCCTGCGAGCAAGTATAAAGGATGGCCCTGCCAGGGGCATGCAGTAGCCTGGCAGTCTCAGGAATACGAAGACCGGTATCCAGCACGACCCGAAGCGGCTGTTCGGGTGCCTGCGACAGTCCGAGTGCTTCACCAGAAAGCCGCACCGTCAGTTGCGGATCATCCGCCAGTACCGTACCGATCCCTGACAGGATTGCACAGCTTCTGGCACGCAACCGCTGCACGTCGCGTCGCGCAGGCCCACCTGTGATCCATCGACTTTCACCGCGGGCCAATGCGGTCTTGCCGTCCAGGCTGATTGCGGACTTTACCGTTACATACGGCCTGCCCGTCTGCATCCTCTTGAAAAATCCCTTGTTTAGTTCAAACGCCTCTCTTTGCATCACACCACATCGGGTTTCAATGCCTTGCTGGCGCAGCACAGCCAGCCCCCTGCCATCGACAAGGGGATTTGGATCCTGGATGGCCGCCACCACCCGCTCAACCTTTGCCTGTACCAGAGCCTCCGTGCAGGGCGAAGTCTTGCCCTCGTGTGCACATGGCTCCAGGGTCACGTAGACCGTGGCACGGTCAACGCTTTCAGTGGCATTGGCCAGCGCATCGATTTCCGCGTGCGGTCCGCCGGCTCGGGCATGGTAGCCGCGCGCGATGATGTTGTCGTCACGGACAATGACACAGCCTACCCGGGGATTTTTGCGCACGCTGAAGATGCCCTTCTCGGCCAGACGAAATGCCTCAGCCATACGGGCATGGTCGTTCAATACGGGTGGCATGCGGCTTCTGCCAGGGATGTGTCAGTCAAGCTCGTCGGCGATCAGCGAGAGCTGTCCCTTGCGCATTTCCGGGGCCAGGTCTTGCTCCACGCGCTCGATCAACTCCTTGAAGGCACGCACATCCTCGAAGCTTCGGTACACCGAGGCAAAGCGGACATAGGCCACCTGGTCCACCATGCGGAGCTCCTGCATGGCCCATTCACCGATGCTGCTGGAGCGCACTTCCCGCTTGCCGCTGCCAAGCGTCTTGCGGGATATGCGGCTGATGATCGAGTCGATCGTCTCGGTGGAAACGGCCCGCTTCTCGCAGGCGAGCGTCAGCCCCTTGCGCAACTTCTCTTCGTCGAAAGGCTCGCGCCGGCCGTCACGCTTGACTACCCTGGGAAGACTGCGTTCCGCGGCCTCGTACGTGGTGAAGCGCTCACTGCACCGCAGACACTCCCGCCTGCGCCGCACCTGGTCTCCGTCCCTCGCCAGGCGCGAGTCGATCACCCTCGTGTCCTCGAAACGGCAGAAGGGACAATGCATTTTGTTGCCGGGAGATAATCAGCCGGTGAGCAATGCAGCTACGCTACGGCCTGTTGCTCCGCGCTGGCCTGATAGACCGGGAAACGTTTGCACAGGGCCAGCACCTGGGCCTTGACCCGCTCCACAGTCTGCTCGTTTTCGATGTCATCCAGGATGTCGCACATCCAGTTGACCAGCTCCTTGCATTCCTGCTCCCGGAAGCCGCGCGTTGTAGCAGCCGGGCTGCCGATACGCAGGCCACTGGTGACAAACGGCGATTGCGGATCATTGGGCACCGTATTCTTGTTGACTGTGATATTGGCTCTTCCCAGGGCTGCGTCTGCGGCCTTGCCCGTGATCCCCTTGTCGATCAGGTCGACCAGGAACAGGTGATCATCGGTGCCCCCGGAAACAATTTTGTAACCGCGCTCCATGAACTGGGCGGCCATGACTCGGGCATTGTTCAGGACCTGCTGCTGGTAAGTCTTGAACTCCGGCTGCAGGGCTTCAAGGAAGGCCACGGCCTTGGCGGCAATGACGTGCATCAGGGGGCCTCCCTGGGTGCCGGGAAACACCATGGAATTCAGTTTCTTGGTAATTTCCTCGTTCTCGCGTGCCAGGATGATTCCACCGCGCGGGCCACGCAGGGTCTTGTGCGTAGTCGAGGTGACAACATCCGCGATCGGTACCGGGTTGGGATACAGGTCTGCGGCAATCAGTCCTGCGACATGGGCCATGTCCACTACCATCAGTGCACCGACCTCATCGCAAATGTCCCGGAAACGCTGCCAGTCCCAGACCCTGGAATAGGCCGAGAAGCCGGCAATGATCATCTTGGGTTTGTGCTCCTTGGCCAGCCGCTGGACCTCGTCGTAATCCACTTCGCCGGTATCGGGATTAAGCCCGTACTGGACCGCGTTGAATACCTTGCCGGAGAAATTGACCGGACAGCCATGCGTCAGGTGGCCGCCATGCGAAAGTGCCAGGCCCATGATGGTGTCGTGCGGCTTAAGCAGGGCCAGATAGACGGCCGCATTGGCCTGTGAACCCGAGTGCGGTTGCACGTTCGCATAATCTGCCCCGAACAGTTCCTTGATACGGTCGATGGCAAGCTGTTCAGCAATATCCACGTACTCACAGCCCCCGTAGTAGCGCCTGGCAGGGTATCCTTCTGCGTACTTGTTGGTGAGCACGCTGCCCTGCGCTTCCATCACGCGCGGACTGGTATAGTTTTCAGAGGCAATCAGTTCCACATGTTCTTCCTGTCGGCGAATTTCCGACTGGATCGCTTCGGTAAGCTCCTTGTCGAAACTCGCGACTGTCATGTCTGCTGTATACATTCTTGATTCTCCTGCTCAGATAAATTCTTCAAACGAGCACATTTTCATAGGTATTTCAGGAAGTATAGCTTAAAAAATGACCCCAAACCGCAGGATAGGGCCCGTCTTTCAAGCGTTTAGCATGGATTCGGTCACGGCGGTCCAGCCTTTCGAGATATTTTCCAGGTTGTAGCCGCCCCCGCCAAGTGCCAGCAGCCGACCCGAACAATGCTGCTCGGCATAGCCAATCAGCTCCTCCGTGACAAACCTGTGTGCGGCCTCGCTGAGATGGAGATCCGTGATCGGGTCTCCCCGCAGGCTGTCCACACCACACTGCAGCAAGACAAACTGGGGACTGAACCCGTCGATAAACTCCCGGGCATGGCTCCACTGGTCAAAAAATGTCTCGTCCCGGCTCTGAGGCAGCAACTCGATGTTCAGTTTCTTGCCTTGAGCTCTGCCGGTTCCGGTCTCCTCAGCTCTTCCGGTGCCAGGATACAAAGTTGCGCTATGCTGATGAAAATCAAGGAAAATAACCCGCTCATCATCGGTATAGGAATAAAACACCCCATCTCCGTGATGAGCATCGATATCCACGTAGAGGACAGACTCCAACGCATGGGCGGAAAACAGATGCTCGATGGCCACGCCGATATCGTTGAAGACACAAAACCCGCTCGCGCCATTGCGCCGTGCATGGTGCAGTCCTGCGATAGGGACGAACGCATGTCTGCAATCCCCGTCCAGGATGGCATCGACTGCAGCCACGGTTGTACCGGCGACGGTCGCCGCGGCTTCATACACACCGGGAAAAGCCGGCGTATCGCCTGCATCCAGGTACCCATGGCCGGACTCGGACTGATGCCGGACCCGCTCGATGTACTCTCGGCGGTGGAACAGGCTCAATTCATCGAACGTAGCCTGGCGTGGCTCACGGATGCAACATGCACCCAGCAAGCCTCGATCCTGCAAGGCATCCTGGTAGACGACATGCCGTGCAGTGCTGAAGGGGTGTCCGCCCGGGAACCCGTAGGCGGCCAGCGCTTCCCCCAGAAAAATGCAGGTTTTTGCCATCGTCCTAATGACCTCGAAGGTCGGTCATCCCCATAGCGGCCCTCAACCCAGTGCCTTGCGGGCATTGTTGAACATCTGCATCCACGGTCCATCCTCGCCCCACCCTTTGGGCTTCCAGGAGTACTGGACCGAGCGAAAAAGTCTTTCGGGATGAGGCATCATGATGGTGATACGGCCATCCTCATTGCAGAATGCCGTCACACCCCGCAGTGAGCCGTTCGGGTTATAGGGATATTTATCAGTGGCTTGCAGGTGATTATCCACAAATCTCATCGCAATCATCTCACGTTGCTGCAGCGCATCAAACGCACCTTCTGAAAACTCGGCCCTGCCCTCGGCATGGGCCACCACCACCGGCAGGCTGGAGCCCTGCATACCCTGCAAGAACTGCGACGGGGACGACAGCACTTCGGTCATCACCAACCGCGCCTCGAACTGGCCCGAGGTGTTGTGGACGAACCTTGGCCAGTTTTCGGTCCCGGGGATCAGTTCGGCTAGT
>VXPJ01000028.1:0-4760 GCA_009839635.1 Pseudomonadota bacterium | reverse complement strand
AAATCCCGCAAAGGCCTCTTTCAGGCGATCGTTGAACAGAATTGACTTTGCCCAGCCCCCTCCTGCACCCAGGACATCGCCGTAGGAAAATCCACCACAGGCCACCAGGCACTGAAATGCATCCAGAGAATGCCGTCCTGCGATCAAGTCTGTCATGTGCACGTCGGTGCACTCAAAGCCGGCATGCTCGAAGGCAGCCGCCATTTCCATGTGGCCGTTGACGCCCTGTTCACGCAGGATGGCCACTGACGGGCGAACTTGGGAATGTATCGACGGCGGATCCCCCTCATTTACAGGATCAAAAGTCAGGTGCGCCGACAGTCCCGGGTCATCCGCGTCAAGAATCGATTCCAGCTCCTGATCCGCACACTCGGGATTATCCCGCAACCGCTGGATCGCATGACTGGTCTGCATCCACAGTTTCTGCAAGGCGATGAGATCACCCTGGTAAATCGTCTGGCCCTTGTGGGAGATATTGATCGTATCCGTGCTGTTCAGGCAGGCAATCACATGGGTGTGCTCGGCCAGATGATGCTTCGTGATGACTGAAAGCACCTCGCTTTTGTCCTTTTCTGTAACCTGGATAACAGCACCAAGTTCCTCCGAGAACAGCGCAGCCGTTGGATCGGAACCCAGGCTGTCCAGAAAAACATCGAGGCCCACGTGACTGGCAAAACTCATTTCGCAGAGCGTGGCAAATAGTCCGCCATCGGAGCGGTCATGATAGGCACAGATCAGCCCGGCACGCTTGAGATCCGTGATGGTGTGAAACAGGTTGACAAGATCCTGTGGACTGTCGAGATCCGCAGGTTCCTCGCCCAGCCGGGAGTACACCTGGTCCAAGGCCGAACCTCCCAAGCGGTTTTTGGATTTACCAAGATCAATAAGCAGAAAGGCACTGCCTTGAGCCTCGGTATCGATGACGGGGGTACAGGTCTTGCGCACATCACTTACCGGAGTGAATGCAGAGATGATCAGAGACAATGGTGCGGTAACCGATTTCTGCTCGGATTTCTCGACCCACATGCTTTTCATGGACAGGGAATCCTTGCCGACAGGAATTGAAATACCCAGTGCCGGGCACAGCGTGCGTGCAACAGCTTCCACGGTTTCATATAGCTCGGCGTCAGCACCCGGATGGCCAGCCGCTGCCATCCAGTTGGCGGACAACTTGATATCCCCAAGATCCTTGATATCCGCGGACAGCAGGTTGGTAATGGCCTCCCCTACGGCCATGCGGCCTGAGGCGGGCGCAGAGAGCAGTGCGACGCAAGGTCGTTCACCGATCGCCATAGCCTCCCCCGAATATCCCTTGAAATCACTGCACGTGACCGCCGCATCTGCGACCGCGACCTGCCAGGGACCCACCATCGGGTCGCGGGCGACCAAACCTGTCACTGTGCGATCGCCGATCGTGATCAGGAAATTTTTTGCCGCCACTGCCGGAAATTGCAGGACCCTCTCTACCGCCTCGCCGATGATAATCGGGCCGGCGGGTGATTCCGGTCTTGCAGTCTCGCACCTGTGTGCCTGGCGTGACATTTTTGGGGTTTTCCCAAGCAGCACCTGCATCGGCAGATCGATGGGTTTCTCATCAAGCAGCCGGTCGTTCAGAACTAGTTGTGGCTCGCTCGTGCTGTGTCCGATGACGGCATGTGGACAGCGTTCCCGCACACAGATCGCAGTAAAGTCCTCGAAACGACCCTGGTCGATTGCAAGCACGTAACGCTCCTGCGCTTCATTGCACCAGATTTCCTTGGGTGACATGCCGGGTTCGGCGTTGGGGATGTCACGCAACTCGAAGCACCCCCCGAGTTCCGCGTGGTCCAGCAGTTCCGGGACCGCATTGGACAGCCCGCCGGCCCCCACGTCATGGATGGACAAAATCGGATTCTCGACTCCGCGAGCCGTACAGCACTCGATGACTTCCTGACAGCGGCGCTGCATTTCCGCATTGCTGCGCTGCACGGAGGCATACTCGAGATCTTCCGAGCTCTTGCCACTTGCCATGGAGGAAGCGGCTCCGCCTCCAAGGCCGATCAGCATGGCTGGCCCACCAAGGACTACAATCGGCGTACCTTCTGGAAACTTTTGCTTTTCGATATGCGTGGCACGCACATTACCAAGCCCTCCCGCCAGCATGATCGGCTTGTGAAAACCGCGTACGTTCGAGCCGTCTCCTGCCCTCGAGGTATCAAGTTCCAGCGTTCTGAAATAGCCCAGAATGTTCGGGCGGCCAAACTCGTTGTTAAAGCTTGCCGCACCCACAGGGCCCTCGATCATGATCTCAAGGGGTGTGACAATCCGGTCGGGCTTCCCGTACTTTTTCTCCCAAGGCCGCAAGGCACCAGGCAGATGCAGGTTGGAAACTGAAAAACCGCACAGCCCGGCCTTCGGGCGACCCCCGCGCCCTACTGCCCCCTCGTCCCTGATCTCGCCTCCGGACCCCGTTGCCGCCCCGGGATAAGGTGAGATTGCGGTCGGATGGTTGTGGGTCTCCACCTTCATCAGGATATGCATATCTTCTTCAACATACCCGTACCGGCCACTCTGGGAGTCCACCATGAAGCGCGAAGCAGGATGCCCCGTGATGACCGCAGCATTGTCACTGTAAGCGGACAGGATGCCACGAGGTGAATGCGCTGAAGTTTCCCGGATCATCCCGAACAGGCTGTCGGATTTCGGCATGTCATCGATGACCCAAGAGGCATTAAATATCTTGTGCCTGCAGTGCTCGGAATTGGCCTGGGCAAACATCATCAGTTCAACATCCGTCGGTATTTGCCCCAGTTCGAGGTAGTGCCTGATCAGGTAGTGGATCTCATCTTCTGCAAGCGCAAGTCCCATCTCCTGGTTTGCCCGTGACAGCATGGCTTGTGGTTCATCTCCCAACTCCAGCTGCTCAAGTGTCCTTTCCGGATGCCTCGCGAATAACGCCTCAGCCTCCTGCAAGGTAAATACGACCGACTCGGTCATTCGGTCATGCAAATGACCAACGATAGTCCCCAACTCTGCCTCGTCCAGACTGCCCTTCAAAGCAAAGCTATACAGGATGCCACGCTCGATGCGTTCGACCTTGTCCAAAAAACAGTTATGGGCAATCTCGGTGGCCTTGGAGGACCAGGGTGAAACCGTACCGAGCCGCGGGATCACCAGTATCTGGAGATCAGCTTCGGCGTTCGGGCATGCAGGGGCATACGAGAGGAGTGCCCTGAGACGATGATCTTGAGCAGGGTTGAGTGCCTCGTCGATGTCGATGAAATGATAGAACTGGGCAGCGAAACTCTTGATCTTTGCCGAGATCTTCTGCAGCTGGCCACCAAGATTTCGTGCCCTGAATTCAGAGAGCGCATTGCCGCCTTCGATGACCTGCATCTGATCAATACATCCTTGATACAAGGTGGATGGAAGCAGGAATCATAGCTAAAACAAAAGGCCCCATCACGCAATAAAACCGGCTTTGAATGCCAGGGAGATATCTATCAAAATGGAATAGTTGATTATATACTTGTGGTTATCTCATGGGGGCGACCTGGTTTCGACGTGGGTTGCGAAACCCGAGGTGCATGCCGAGGATGTAGCTGGCCTCGTAAAATACGCTGCAAACCTATAGTTGCAAACGATGACAACTACGCATTAGCTGCCTAAACACCAGTGTAATGCCATCCGACCTGTCCAGCTTGCGGGGCAGGACCCGGGTGTAACCTAAGCAAGCTCGTGGTGAAGCCTGCCTGAGGCGGATCCATCAAACCTTTTCAGGCTCGCATTTGCTCTCCCCGTTCGCCGGGCAGCAAGTGCTAAATCAAAGGCGATACTAAGCATGTAGTACCAACGGCGGAGAATTTGCGGACGCGGGTTCGATTCCCGCCGCCTCCACCACTGAGACGTCCCGTAAAGTCCGATAATATCCTTTAATTCAGCACTTTACCGTGTACTTGCGTCCTATGCTGTATGAGGCTGTATCGTAAAACCCAGCAGTTTTAATAATACCCAATGTAATACGGAACAAATTTTTGAACAGCGTATTACATTAAATGCCAGATACGGCCTAGCCCCTCATCGGCATAGAAAAAAGGAGGTCATATGCGAAAGCGCCGAAACAAGAGCTGCTCGCATAAGTCTTTCTGCCTGTCAGAACCAAGACAGTTTCGTGGATAGCCAGATACCCGTGGGCCAGACCCCAACGGTTCCGAGCATCCAGACAACAATACTTTCTCCCCGCATTAGCAGTGTTGAGATCCCAGAATAAACAAAGCCCAGGACAACGACCAAAGTAAGCAAGGCAATAGCCAATGTGATCCCAAACTCAATTCCAAAAGCTATCAAAAATGCCCATGAGAAGAATAAAGACAGGAAGTATGTCCCATCTACGAGCGCACCAACAAACACGCTTTCACCTCTTATGCCCCGTGACCTGACCCTAACCCATCGCAGATTTTCAAGCCGACATATGTAAAACAGAGTGGCAGGCAGCATGATGTCAAAATCGGGAATGGATGCTTCCATGGGCGTTTACCTATTTTCGTGTATGCCCAGCACCGCGGCAGGAAACGCATATAACTTCCCTTGATCGAGACTCATTGGATTAACTGTCACCTCATCCACCAGAACCTACAGACTAAAGGTAATTTTGGATTTTGTGCACAAGAAGCTCTGGGTCAGGGACGCCTGGTTTTAATTCTTTTGCCATTTTCAAAGCTGTAGCATATTTCTCTACCCAACTTTTTTCTGGCAAGCGGTTACTCAAATCAGTGCTTTTC
>VXPJ01000014.1:12981-14173 GCA_009839635.1 Pseudomonadota bacterium | reverse complement strand
TGTATTTTTTAGTAGATTATGAAAGATGCTCAAAAGTCAGAATAAAAACTCCCTTGATAAAAATTCTGTATGACTTAAAAGATTTGAGTCGTCTGGTTATTCCAACAGTTGATGATGAAACATTACTAGAGATGTACTTCGGTTCTGCCCCTTCCCCTTATTCAATTGGGATCTTCAAATTTTGGAAAAAGGGCGGCATCAACCTTCGCCAGAGACTACTAGGGCTTCCTCCAAAAAAGGATAACAGGCATCTTGTGCAATAACTGCTTTTAGGAACCTATCAATGACTGACAAGAAAAATGTTCTGCTTTGGAAATTTGCAGACGATTTCCTACGCGGCCTGAAAGACTATCTGGCTGACGACTTGGAAATTAAGGTCTGGATCGACAAGAAAAAATTTAAAGTCCCTACGCACAATATGGATGATTTGTACAAGCAATTAAAGTTTTCGGGACATAGCCCTCGATTAAATTTGGATTACCAGCACCAGAAGACTTTTGTAGAAATTTACAAAGAAGTCATGAAGCACTCAAACGTGTTCATGTATATGTACAGTCGATACCCGGTACTTAATGGGGAGCATAATTTTATTAACATGATGGATGCAATGCACATCTATACCCACCAGTTCATTGATATTCTGAAAAGCAATCATATTGACTATGTGTTCATGAGTAGAATCCCTCACCGGGGTCCAGATCTGATTCTTTACTTGGTCGCTAAAGAACTGAACATCAAGGTTTTCATGCTTCACCAGAGCATCCTTCAAGGTAAGGCTTTTCTAGCGACAGACATGCACGAAGTCGGTTCATTAGCTGGTGAGAACCTGGATCTGAAGCCTGAAAAAATCCAGCAAAAGCACCGGAATGCGCCTTATTTCATCAAATCTAGGCGCAAAACCAACCCCTCCCTCAAAGCCTTTCTTTATTTATTCAGGTTTGACCTAGATCTACTGCTGTACCAAATTATGAACGCTCGAAAAAGCAGGAAATTTAACCGTAATTATAGGGCTGCCCTTGCAAGTTCATTGCCGCAGGGGAAATTCGTCTACTTTGCTTTACACCTGCAGCCTGAACTGACTACCGTGAGTTGGGGTGATGTGTTTGTAGACCAAATTTTGGCGATAGAACATCTGAGGTCGCTTCTTCCAGAAGATTGGAGCATAGTTGTGAAGGAAAACCCAATGCAGACT
>VXPJ01000014.1:0-12971 GCA_009839635.1 Pseudomonadota bacterium | reverse complement strand
GATGTGTACTACGTGGGAAAAGAAACAGATACGTTTGAATTGATCGAGAAGTCAGAATTTGTTTCGACAGTAACAGGGACAGTGGGTATGGAGGCGCTGCGGTTTGGGAAAAGGGTATTAGTCTTTGGCAGTGCGCCTTACAAGGAATTCCCCGGTGTAATTCGCTATACGGACCAATTAACGCTTGATGATATCTTGTCTGTAAGATTCACTCACCAGGAAATTGAGCTAGCCCATGCGAGGCAAAAATTTAACATGGTAGATGCTGTAGTATTCCCTGAAGGTGCTAATGCAGAAAATTTTTCAGCAGAGCAAAATTTTCAAAACCTTGCGAAGATTTTCAATGAAGTCACTAGGTAGATGTCTTGTAGCAGACATCCCTAAACATAAAATCGCTTACTAGGGTTTTGGTTCATCAAGAGTGTAGATAGCGTAGACCGGAACTTGGGTCATGTCTCATGATGATAGGGCCACTAAGAGTTACACAGGGCAGAAGAGATCACTCCATTTTTCACTCTCAGGCAGGGTATACCCTCCAGTACCGGAAACGACATTCCTGCCTCATCTGAAATCAGCCAGCCGTTCACTTCCCTTAGAGGATTGTCGGTGCCCGGCAAAGTGTATCTTGGAGTGTTGAAAATATTTTCCTTATCTATATCGATGATGTAACAGGCAGTTGGATTTAGTGGATTAGCAACATTCCGTATTGCAATTCTGTCAACCAAACTTGCTCCGGCGTTCTGTATAGAGTTATCAAAATTCCTGATGTAACCGTGCAAGTCCATTCGCGCCTTACCCTCTTTGCTGTTGATTTCATAGCACGGCTCAAAAAGCATCAGCCTACTTTTCGCAACACGCAAAAGCTCGGCCAATAAAACGTCTTGCTGTGCCCTATTTGGTTCAAGTGCGTGACTCGAGACTACTAAATCAATGCTGGAGGTCGGCAAAGGAATGCTCGCGATATCAGCACTAAACGCATTCAATGATTTGTGCTGAGCAGGGTAACGCTTTTGCAGATAATCTAGACCTTTAGCCAGGCGAGACCAGCTGATGTCGAATGCGTAAACTGTCTTTGGCTTTTTGGCCAGGGAGTCAATCAATCCGCAGAGTGTCGTCAGCTCGCCTGCACCCACATCGAGCAACGAGCTAAATTCTGATACGTTACGCGTGACAATGTCAGCAATTTCCAACCAATAGGCTTTTGCCTGATCCATGTTTTTGAGAACGTAATCAATATAAGTGCCGGCTTGTAGATCATATGCAATTTCAACGATATCACTTAGGTTGACAGAGTCACTGTACCTTTCTTTTAGAAAAAGCATTATGTTTTCGCCTCGCTCATAGGCGTCATATGCTTCCTTGATGTCAATATAGTGTAAGTAACTCGTCACCTGATTTGTCTCTGTGAGCACCTTGTCAGTGCAATTTTCTTTTCTGTTATTGAGCCAGCTTTCTTTCAATCTTTGAAAATAGTCAGCACAAGAAGCGTGTGAAAATGGTCATTTCGCTACTTTGCCAAGGCTTCGCCCAAAGCTGACACGACGATGTCTTGCTGTTGCTCGTCAAGCTCCGGGTATATCGGCAGGCTGACTGCTTCACGGTAGTACGACTCGGCAATGGGAAAAGTGATGTTATGGAAACCCCGCTGACGGTAATAGGGTTGGGTGTGTACGGGAATGTAATGAAGGTTGACACCAATACCTGCCTCGCGCAAAAAAGAAAATACGCTCATATGACTTTTTTGATTCACCCGAATCACATACAGATGGAAACTGCTGAGCGCGTCCGGGTATTGTTTTATCAGCACTACCGGCAGTTTTTCCAGTAATCTGTTATAACGCGCTGCCAGTTGCTGACGGCGGGCCACAAACTCGTCAACGCGTTTTAGTTGACTGCGCCCTAGTGCTGCTTGGATGTCTGTCATACGGTAGTTAAAGCCCAAGGCAATTTGCTGGTAATACCATTCCCCGTCAGGTACATGCGTCATTTTCTCCGGATTCCGGGTAATCCCATGCGAACGTAGGAGATGCATTTTTTCAGATAGCTGTGGGTTGTTGGTTAGTGCCATACCTCCTTCGCCAGTGGTGATAATTTTGACCGGGTGGAAACTGAAAACCGCAATATCAGAAAATCTACACGAACCAACTGGGTCCTTAAGATATCTGCCACCTACAGCGTGAGCCGCATCTTCAATAACATAAAACTTGTACTGTTGTGCTAGCTCACTGATTGCCCGCATATCACAGGATTGACCAGCTAAATGTACTGGTACGAGAATCTTTGGCAGACAGCCATTTCTTTTTGCATGAACCAGTTTCTCCTCCAGGCGTTCAATGCTTAAATTGCATGTATCCGGATCAATATCTACAAAATCTACCTTCGCACCACAATACAAAGCACAGTTGGCTGAAGATACAAACGTAATGGGTGTTGTCCACAGCCAATCACCTGGACCTAGGCCAAGCGACAGACACGCGATATGCAAAGCGGAAGTGGCGCTGTTGACTGCACAAGCATGTTCTGCACCGCAGTACTCTGCTACCTCACGTTCAAAGTGAGGGACTTGCGGTCCCTGAGTTAGAAAGTCCGAAGATAAAACTTTTGTGACGGCTTCGATATCCTCAAGCGAAATCGATTGTCTGCCATAGGAAATCAATTTGATATCCTGGGTCTCTCCGAGGTTAGTATCTGCAAATTACGAATTTGTTCAATTGTCAGAAAATTGGGATTTTCCCCTGAGTTATACTCAAATCCTTGCTCCACTGATTTCCCAACTTCAAGCAGAGCATTGCTGGAAAAATCGATGTCCTGCCCATAAAACGTTATTGCAGGACAGATCACGTAGTGATCATCAAAATCAATAGTTAAGTGCGAATCGTCGGCTGGGCACATAATCTCATGCAATTTCTCTCCAGGCCGGATGCCAACAATTTTGGTAGGCATCTGTGCAGCCATGGCTTCTGCAAGATCTGTGATGCGGATTGACGGTATTTTAGGTACGAAGATCTCGCCACCGCGCATCCTGCTAAAAGATTTCAAAACAAAATCTACCCCCTCACCTAAGGTAATCCAAAACCGGGTCATTCGCTTATCAGTGATAGGCAAGAATTCAGCGCCTTTTTCGATCAGGCTTTGGAAAAATGGAACCACCGAACCACGAGAACCAGCTACGTTTCCGTACCGCACTACCGAGAACCTTGTTGGGTGCGTTCCCACTACATTGTTCGCTGAAACAAATAATTTGTCTGAAACAAGTTTGGTGGCCCCATACAGGTTAATTGGGTTCGCAGCCTTATCACTTGACAGAGCAATTACTTGCTTGACCTGACAACTTAATGCTGCCTCAATAACATTTTCCGCACCATGTACGTTGGTCTTGATACATTCCATCGGATTGTATTCAGCAATCGGAACCTGCTTAAGTGCAGCGGCATGAACAACGAAATCCACTCCTTCCATCGCCCTGCGAAGCCGAGGAAAATCTCTAACATCGCCAATAAACCAGCGTATGCAATCCTGATCAAACTGCTGGCGCATTTCAAACTGCTTGAGCTCGTCGCGAGAAAATACGACTAGCCGTGCTGGATGGAACCTTGTCAAGACGGTCTTGATGAACTGCTGGCCAAAAGACCCTGTGCCACCAGTCACTAGTATGCATTTTCCGTCAAACATAACGGTGCTCGTCCATGATATAAATATCCTGTCTCATTCGGTGTTTTGCGATGCTGCATTTTAGAGTCCAACCGTGATTGTTTACAATCTCAATTTCGGATCCCAGGCTATGTCAGTTTGTTGACTGATTATTCGTGCTTGCTGTGGGCAAGAAGTTCAAGATTGCTGTCTGCCTGTCTTGTCATCGACCAGCACGGCTTTTAAGACACACATTTTTCTAAAAACTATACTTGAAAAACGACGTCGTAAAGATAGAAAGATGACATATTCAGTGTCATCTTGCGCTGCCTTTGGCTATTGAGACCTGCCAACGGCGGTAAGGCGCTTCATTGAAGCAAGCTAAAAAGCCCAGATTAATTGCCTGTATAATGATCATGCTTTCATCGAGAAATTAGTTCCAAAACCAAAGGCTTTAATGGTAGAGATTGACTTTATGGCACGATGATTTTCTCACGTGCTTACTCAAAAAAGTACTCTGTTGTAGAAAATAATGAGTGAGACTGTCGCACTTATCCCAGCACGTGGTGGCAGCAAGCGTATTCACCGAAAAAATGTGCGCAACTTTCACGGGCGACCAATCATTGCCTGGTCTATAGGAGCTGCGCAACATTCAGAGTTATTCGATCATATTATTGTATCAACAGATGACGATGAGATTGCAGAAGTCGCCCGCAAAGAAGGCGCAGAAGTTCCCTTTCTCCGACCAGCAGAATTTGCAGATGATAATGTGGGGATAACGCCCGTTGTGCAACATGCAATTCAAGAGATGCACAGAACAGGAATTTTGATCCGCGAACTATGCTTGATCTACGCAACAGCTCCTTTTGTACGAAGCTCTGATCTGAAAAAGGGTCAAGCTATTCTTCGCTCCGAGCATTGTGACTATGTGATAGCAGTTACAACTTATCCATTTCCTATTCAGCGTTCTCTAAAGAAAACTGTGGATGGGCGGCTAGCTATGTTTCAGCCTGAACACTTTAATTCCCGCTCTCAAGACTTGGAGCCTGCATACCATGATGCAGCTCATTTTTGCTGGGGGACGGCAGAGGCTTGGATGGGAAATCGGTGCATGTATGGTCCTAACACCGTGCCATTTATGCTGCCTCGCCACCTTGTCCAGGACATTGACTGCGAAGAAGACTGGGTATCAGCTGAATGGCTGTTCAGGGTGTTTAAAGATAACTGCGAAGTCTGATCAGCTGGTTCAATTTCTATCAGTGCGAAAATACCTGAGGCGACCAGGAATGGCTGTCTCACAGCAGGATTTGAGAGTTTACAACTTTATGGCCAAGTTTCCCCACTCTTAGAGCTCACTGCCATCATGCCTTGACAACGGTGCTCTAGCTTAACGAAGGTTCTACCTCGGAAAGCTTTATCCTGTCTCCTTTGGTGTATGAATGCTCGGATGTTTTACCAATAATTGACTGCCAGTAACGAGGATGTAAACCAAATCCTGGCCTGATTATCCGGATGTTTTCACTGCTAAAGATTTCCCCCTGCGTAATGTCAGCAACAGCATAAATAGAACGTCTATAGCGCAGCGACTTCTCCTCGTTGATCGACACCCCAAAGGACTCGGAACCTACAGCCTTTTTGAAGTACACAACTTCCTCAACTAGTTTAGAAAGTTCAGTTTCATCAGCCGAAAAAGCACTATCAACCCCCTCATGTGAACGTGATTTGGTGAAGTGTTTTTCTATTATTGAGGCGCCCAGTGCAACACTTGCCAGAGCGACATGATTTCCCCTCGTATGATCAGATAGGCCAACAATGCACTGATATTTCTGGGCAAGACAGGGTATTGACGCTAAGTTCGCGTCGTCAACACTCGCAGGATAATCGGAGGTGCACTTCAAAAGTACAAGATCCTTACATCCTCCATCACGGGCAACGGAGACTGCTTCATCGATTTCATCTTCGGAAGCAAGACCCGTCGAAATTATTAGGGGGCGGCCAGTTTCAGCTGCCTGCCGAATCAATGGATAGTGGATATTTTCGAAGGAAGCTATCTTGTAAGCACATGGTGACAATTTTTCCCAAAACTCAATTGATGTCTCGTCAAATACAGAGCTAAAGCATTCGAGTTCAATTTTCTTGCAGTACTCATGAATATTCCGTACCCAATCCCAGTCTGTGTATGCCTTCTCATACAGGCTATATAAAGTTTCGCCTGTCCATAGACTGTCTTCCTCGGAAATAAAAAAATCCTTGTTTTCTGAATCTATGGTAAGAGTGTCTGGAGTGTATGTCTGAAGTTTTAGGGCATTTGCGCCCGCTCTTTTCGCAGCGGTCGCTATCTCTATAGCTTGCTCATAGGACTGATTATGATTGCCTGACATTTCAGCAATGATATAAGGCCGGTTCCCTGGTCCAACAGGAATGCCCCCCATGTATAACTCCATCTCTACTCTCCAAGTTTTTTGAACAGTTCAGAAATTTTGTTATCGTCAGAATTTATCCGTCGAATGATTTTCTTTGCCTCATTTGGTGCTTTGGCAAATGCCAGTCTTAGCAAATCCATCCAATTAACATTATTACTGCGTCGTACAGTTTCTATCTCATCGATCAACAATAATTTTTCATTTGAAATGGCAGCGTCGGATTGATCAAGTCTTGCAATTTCTTCCGCTATATTTGAAGTCCAGCCAGAAAACTGAGTTGGTAGATCCTCCGCATTATGGTATGTCCCATTACCTCTTTGCTTAAACGGCATCAATTCATTGTTCAGTATTGCATTTAAGTTCTCTTTAAAGAGCGTTTCGACCTCACATACAAGCCGGGCATAAGTGTCCTCGAATGTAACTTCTCCGTTATCAAAATTTACATATCTTTGAAATAGAATATCTCCAGTATCAATGTCTTCATCAAGAAAATGTATGGTGACCCCACTTGGCGTGCCATCATAAAACGCCCAAAAATTAGGATGGGTGCCTCTGTTATAAGGCAAATAGCCAATGTGAAGATTAATGATCGGGCGCTTTGCTGTTGCAAGCACTTTTGGGGACAAAATGTGCCTGTAGCCAAAACTTATGACTAAGTCATATTCAGAAACGTCGTGGATTAACTGTTCCGTATGCCAAACTTTGCAATTGCTCTTGAGAAGAAAATGTATAAGCAAAGTTTTAGCTTCGTTATACCCTAGGAATAACACTTTGTATTTCTGCTTTGTTGCTAGGCGCTCTTCTGTCTGCACCAAACGCACATTAGCCATCAATTTGCTCTCCGTTGTCCTCAAGATAAAACAATACTTGACGTAAGCGACAATTCAGTAATCAGCGTATGATTTTTCTTCCATGATGCCTGAGCCGAGCAGAACGTTGATTTTTTTCTTGGTAGCTGCGCGCTTGTCATTTTGTACATACACGGAACGTGCGAGTTCTACAAATTCCTGATCGAATTCTTTTTGTGCTTCCTTAATACGGATTCTGTCTTCAATTTCCCACAAATCCATGTTTGTTGCCTTAAGGGACTGCTTGAGTTGGTGCACGGCATCATTGTCCATGGAAGTCTGATCCCAGACTTGGCCGAGCAAATCCAGTTCTGTTTTGACGTTGTGCAGTTTCTCATTGTCGGAAATCTGTTCGGTTTTGATTTCCAGTATGGTAATTTTATCCAGTAACTCGCCTGGCGATACGGGTATAGAGATATTTTCCATGGTACAGATTTTATATTGGTGGTTTATTGATGGTTGACGAGGGTGTCTAGCCTGGAAGTTACTTCATCCACGGTGATCAGGTCCATGACCCCTGGATATTCCAGTTTCGCTCCCCATTTTAATTCATTTGCGGATTTGTTTTTGAAAGCCTGCGCTGCTGCTCCATATTTGTCCACACACCACTGCTGGCTGAAGTAGGGGCCGCTTCGCTTGGGGTTACTAGCCGCGTAAAGTCCAATGACTGGCGTGCCAAGCCCGGTCGCCAGATGTGCAGGACCGGAGTCTGGCGAGATGATGACATCTGCGCCTTGCAACAGGGCAAGAAATTTTTTCAAAGTGTCTTTGCCAATCAGGTTTAAGGCCTTCATCTGCATGCAGGCTTCAATCTCCTGCCCCATCTGGAGCTCTGTCGGGGATCTCCCGCCGCAGAGTATGACCTGGGCATCGAGTGAGCGGATGGCATGATCGGCAGCCGCTGCATAGCGTTCTGCTCGCCAGTTTCTGAGCGGGTGGCTTGAGCAGGGACTGATAATCACCTTGAAACGATCATCTTCCAGATGCTCTTGTGCAAATTGATAGGAGCTGTCCGGGATGTTGTACTCCCAGCGCATATCGCGGTCCGGCAAACCGATGTGTTCGATGAAGCTGAAGAAGCTGTCAAGGACGTGCTGTTGCGGTACCGGCTTGATATGGTGATGAACAAAAAAAGAATGCAGGTCCTTGGAGCGCTCCCTGTCGTACCCGAGTTTCAGATCCGCATTTATAAGTGTGCTGAGGAGGTTGGCTCTCAGTGAGACTTGGGCACAGAGCAGTACGTCAAACTTCCGGTGCCGGGTTTGCCGGGCAATGGAACGATAGCTGCCCAGCCCCTTTGTCTTGTCAAACTTGATAAACTCAATTCCGGGAATGTCGCCGACCAGTTTGGCCTCGTGATTTCCGATGATCCAGGTAAGTTCAGTATCAGGCCAGTATTTCTGGATCGTGCGTACAACCGGTACCATATGCGTGACATCTCCAATCGCGGAGAGTCGCAGGATACAAATGGATGTTGGTGAGCTGCCCATATCGAGTGAGTTGAAGCCGAGGAACAACCGCAAAAGCAGTATCCATGGATTCGCTTGAATTCAACCGCTATGGTAACGACATTGTTGCCTACAACAAAAGCCTGTATTCCGAATTCCAGGTTGATTTGTTTCGTCCTGAATTCCTTTCTTCTGATCCGGCCCTGCATTACAGGCGGCTGTTGCCTGCCGATATCAAAGGCCGGCAGGGGCTGCACCTGTTTACCTACCACCAGAAGGATCTGGTATTGCGGCACTATTACCGCGGCGGTGCAGTAGCCAGGTTCATCAGCGACAGCTATCTCTGGCTTGGACTGCACAGGACCCGGGCAATTGGTGAACTGCAGACCCTGTGTACCCTGCGGCAGTTGAACCTGCCTGTGCCGACCCCGGTTGCCGCCCATGTGCGAAAAGAGGGTTGTACCTACCGCGCAGATATCGTGACCCGGCTTATCCCAGAGACACAATCACTGAGTTCCAGGCTGGCAAAAAACCCTCTCTCGGTCGATACCTGGCGCAGGATCGGGGCTGTGATCAGGCAGTTTCACGACAACAACTGCAACCATGCTGATCTGAACGCACACAATGTTCTGCTCGACGAGAAAGAGTCCGTGTTTCTGGTCGATTTTGACCGGGCAGTGGTTGGCAAAAACACAGGCACTACCGGGAAAAAGAATCTGGCCAGACTGCAGCGATCTTTGCTCAAGCTCAAAAAAAGGGAGCTTTCATTTCATTATTCCGGGCAGGATTTTCAATCCTTGATGCAAGGCTACAACACGAACTAGCGCAGCTGAAGTATCGGCTGTAGATGCCTGAGGTAGCTGTCCAGTACACTGGCCTTGTGCCGGACAAACTGCTGGGCATTTTCCCCGTACTGGTTCCGTGCTTCTGCATTGTCCAGCAGGTGGGCCAGCTGAAGTCCCAGTTCTCGGTTGTCAGAAACCTGGACGAGTGCCCCTGCCTCTTTCAGTTCTTTTGTCTCCAGTGCAAAGTTGTCGGTATGCGGTCCCACGACCGTACACTTGCCAAAGCCTGCAGGTTCCAGGAGGTTGTGACCCCCACGGGAGATCAAGGAGCCACCTACGAATACCAGTGTAGCTTCACTGAAAAATCCGTCTAGCTGGCCCAGCGCATCGATGATATAAATGTCGGTCCGTTCTGCAGCGCCATGCCGTTGGCTGTGCAAACTCACCGTCCAGTTTTCCTGCTGCAACTGATAGCGCAGGGCCTGGCTTCGCTCCGGGTATCTCGGTGCGATCACCAGCAGATGATTTTTCTCTTGCAGCAGTGGCAGGTGCTGTGCCAGTTGCAGTTCCTCGTCTTCGTGTGTGGAGACCGCCAGCAAGAAGGGGTATTTGAAAGCAGTGCTGCAGGAGGACTTGCCGGTGCGGGCCGCAGCATATTTCAGGTTGCCGGTAACATGCGTGCTATGGGGCTCGGCTCCGAGATCCAGAAATCTCAAGTAGTCTTCCTCGGAACGTGCCAGAACCAGGCTCAGGTTTTTCAGCGAAGCCTGCTGTTCGTTCTTGAAAAACCTGCTGGCCCGCAACGTCTTTTCAGATAATCTCCCGTTGACAATGGCAATACCGATACTTTTTTTCGCCGTCTGAAAAAACAAGGTCGGCCAGATTTCGGTTTCCAGGATCAGTACACTGACCGGACGTACATGCATCAACAGCCGGTTAACTGCAAACGGGTAATCAAGCGGCATGTACACATGTGTGATTCTTTCATCCGCCTGTGCGGATACCAGTTTTGCGGCAGTGGGTGTGTTGGTGGAAATTATCAGGTGGTAGTCCGGATATTGCTCACGCAACCTGAGGATCAAAGGCTTTGCAGCGTTGAACTCACCCACCGAGGCGCAATGGATCAGGACAGAGGGGGCTTGTACAGGCGGGTAGCCGAAGCCGAAACGTTGCAGCAGGTAACGCCAGCCCCCATCTTTCACGGCCCGGTACACCGTGTAGGTGATCGCGACAGGAACGAGGAGAAGTATCAGCGCCCTGTATCGCAGGGTGGTGCGATGAAGCGGTTTCGACATGCTGGCTAATCTAGCCAATCATCAATCTTTAGTAAATCATCGACCGAAAGGGTTCCCGTGGCCTGCTTGAGCTTCAGCGTATGCAACAGGTAGTCATACCGTGCGCGTGCATGATCCCGCTTGGCACGAAAAGTCTCCTGCACGGCGAGCAACACATCGACCGAAGTGCGTGTGCCGGCCTGGAATCCGGCCTCCGCTGCCCGGGCGGCTGACTCGTTGGATTCCACGGCAGTGGCCAGGGCTTCGACACGGCTGATTCCGGAAATCACGTTCAGGTAGGCATCGCGCACATCCTGAATGGTCTGGCGCCGTACCTTCTCATACTCGTTTTGTGCAAGCGCTGCATTGTGGCGAGCCTGTTTTGTTCCGTAATGTGTCTTGCCCCCTTGGAAGATCGGCATGCTGAACTCGAGGCCCAGCTGGGTGTCTTCTATTTCCCTGGGGCCGGATACCCCGCTGGTGTCAAGATGGGAGTACGAACCGACAAGATCGAGTGTAGGGTGGTGGCGTGATTGCTGTAACTTGATTTCCTGTCGGGCGATCTTGCTTGCATGTTCGCTCGACAGCAATGCCAGGTTTTGTTGCAGGCCCTTGGCGACCCAGTCCTCGGTGTTGTTCGGACTTGGCGCAACAAGTTCCATGCGGTTTGACAAGGGGAACAGATTGTCCAGTCGTTGCGTGACGATCACCTCCAGTGCAGCCTTGGAGATTTCCAGCGCATTCAGCGCCTCGATTTCCTTGACCACGGCAAGATCATAGGAAGCCTGGGCTTCGTGCACGTCCGTGATCGCAATGATGCCCACATCAAAATGTTGTTTGGCCTGCTTGAGCTGACGGCCGATGGCTTTTTTCTCTGCTTCTTGAAATGTGACCGCATCCTGTGCGGCCAGCACATTGAAGTAGGCGTCGGCCGTGCGCACGATCAGGTTTTGGTGTGCTGCATCCAGGTCTACCCTGGCCTTGTCGACCGAGTTTTGTGCCTGGCGAAACTGCACATAGAAGTCCCGGTGATACAGTGCCTGGCTGAGGTTCAGGCCGTAGCCGTGAGTATTGAAGTTCACTGTCCTGCCAGGGACCCCAAAGGTTTGTCCCCGGGTCTCCTGGCGGACATCAGCTGTGTTCGCCTCGAGGCCGACCTGGGGCAGAAAGTTGGCGCGGGCAATCGGTTTTTTCTGGATTTCCGCCCGGTACCTGGATTCTGCGATTTGAATGTCGGCATCGTGCTGCTTGGCCAGGGCATACACGTCCATCAGGCCCTTGGCGGCTGCGGGAACAGGGACAACCATCCACAATGTGGCAAGCAGCAGCATGAAGAAGCGGGGTGCGGTGCTCAGGTACACGATGTTTGCCAAGCCTGGGGCTGCCGGGTCAGTACACCGGCATGGAGGGGTCCACTTCCTTGGCCCATCCATCCATTCCAGTGGAAAGGTTGATTACCCTGGTGAAATTGTGCTTTGCCAGGAAGCCGGCAACCGCACGACTGCGTATGCCGTGGTGACAGATGACGACAATTTCCTGATCAGGGTCAAGATCGTGCAGCATGCCCGGAATCTGTCTCATGGGCACTAGCGTCGTTTTGGGAAGGTGGCAGCGTTCATATTCCCACGGTTCCCGGACATCGAGAAGTACCGGCTCGGTGTCGGCAAGTTCCAGATGGCTCTTCAGTTCACGCGGGCTGTATTCCGCAAACATCACAGCTGGAAGGCCCCGGGTTCTTCGAGACCGAGCAGAGGAGGCAGGCTGGTTTCGAACAAGGTTGTGCAATGCAATCCCTTTGGGTCCACTCGGGTCAGCAGTTGTGCCTGCATGGCCGGGGCATGGCCCGTTACCACGAACATCCGCCCATCCGCAGCCAGCCGACTCTCAAAGACATCCCGGTACACGGGCATGGAAGCGGTAACGGCGATCACATCGTATTGCTGGTCCGCACATTCACTCAGGGCATCCCCTTGGAAAAAGCTGACATTTTGAATTTCGAGTTTTACCAGGATGCTTTGTGCCCGCACCGAAAGATCTTCAAACCATTCGACAGTGTCCACGTGAGTGCTTAGTCTGGCGAGACAGGCCGTCACAAATCCACCGCCTGTGCCGATTTCAAGAACCCTGTCGCCGGGTTTGACCTGCAGGGCCTGAAGCATGCGTGCCTCGAGTTTCGGAGCCATCATGTATTGCCCGTGTGAAAGGGGGATCTCCAGGTCGGAAAATGCCAGGTTGTGATGCTGTTCGGGAACGAACAGTTCGCGCGGTGTCAGCCGGATCACTTCCAGCACACCGGCATCCAGAACGTCCCAGGGACGTATCTGTTGTTCAATCATGTTAAATCTGGCTTGTTCGATATCCACAGGTCTATCTATACCCGGGTTTCTATACTCTTCAGTTCAGGCGTTTATAAACTATATGGGAATTATATACTTAAGTCCGCAATAGACGATCAGTATCCATTTGACGTTTCACAGGCCGGGCAACCCCGCCACCTCCACGTCCAGCAGCCCCATTCCCGAAGGCCAGTATGTTCAATGCAGCGTTTACATCTGCATGGTCC
>VXPJ01000061.1 GCA_009839635.1 Pseudomonadota bacterium | reverse complement strand
GCGCCTTGGGCTCGGCAATGTTGACGTCCCCCAGCATGGCCAGACTGGCGGATACGCCCCCCGTGGTCGGGTCGGTCAGCACCGATACAAAGGGAATGTGCTGTTCGCGCATACGCTCCAGCACGGCACTGGTTTTAGCCATCTGGAACAGGGACATGAGCGCTTCTTGCATGCGCGCGCCGCCGCTCGTGGAAAAACAGATCAGTGGAATGGAATCCTGCAGAGCCCGCTGGGCGCCCCGCAGGAAGCGCTCGCCGACCACTGAACCCATGGAACCGCCGATGAATCTGAACTCGAACGCGGCAGCCACCACGGGGAGCTCTTTCAGGCAGCCTTTCATGACCAGCAGGGCCTCGCTCTCCTTGGTGGATTTCTGTGCCGTGGACAGACGGTCCTTGTACTTTTTGCTGTCCCTGAATTTCAGGAAATCCTTGGGCTCGATGTCCTGCCCGATTTCCTCGATGGGACTCTCATCCAGAAAGGTCTCCAGTCTAGTGCGTGCCCCGATGCGCATGTGGTGGTTGCATTTGGTGCACACCTGCAGGTTGCGCTCCAGGTCCGAACGGTACAGGACGGCACCGCAGTTCGTGCACTTGTCCCACAGTCCTTCCGGAACCTTGCCCTTGCCCGAACCCTCGGTGCGGATCCGCGAAGGCATCAACTTCTCCAGCCAGCTCATGTGTACATACAATCAGGAGTTTGTTGCGGACAGGACCGCCTCGGGAATGTCGCGATCCAGGGCCTCGCGCATGTCCCTGAGCAGGGCGGCTACTTTTTTCTTCATGGTGTCATGATCCGACAGGTGGGCCTCGATCTGGCGGATCAGCGCGCTGCCTACAATGACGGCATCGGCAATGGAAGCAATGTCCCTGGCACTGTCGGCATCCTGGACGCCAAAGCCAACCCCTACGGGCAGGCTCGAATGCTGCTTGATTTCGCGGACCTTGTTCTTGACTTCCGAGATGTCCATGTGAGCTGCGCCGGTGACCCCTTTCAGGGAGACATAATATATAAGTCCGGAAGAGGCCTCACAGATTTTTTTGATGCGTTCTTCGCTGGTGGTCGGGGCAATCAGGAAAACCGTGTCCAGGCCATATTCCCGGTAGGTCTCAAGGGCCTGACCCGCCTGCTCGACCGGAAGGTCCACAGTCAGCACGCCATCGGCTTCGCTTTGCCGTGCCAGACGGGCAAACTCCCGGGTGCCGAGGGTCTCCACCGGATTCTGGTAGCCCATCAGGATGACCGGTGTGTCCTCATCGCGCTGGCGGAAACTGCGCACCATGCCCAGGGTGTCCCTCAGGCTGGTGTTGTGTGCCAGTGCACGCTCACAGGCCGCCTGGATCACGGGTCCGTCGGCCATCGGATCGGAAAAGGGCACGCCCAGCTCGATCATGTCCGCACCGGCTTCCACCAGGGTGTGCATCAGTGCCACCGTCTGCTCAGGATGGGGATCGCCCGCGGTGATGTAGGGCACCAGTGCCTTGCGGCCCTGCCCCGCCAGGGCATTGAAGCGTTCCTGAATCCGGCTCACAGCCCGATACCTTCGATGTCAGCCACCGTGTTGATGTCCTTGTCCCCACGCCCGGAAAGATTGACGACGATCTTCTGCTCCGGTGTCATCTTCGCGGCTAGCTGCAGGGCCCAGGCCAAGGCATGGCTGCTTTCAAGCGCAGGAATGATGCCCTCGACCCGGGTGAGTTCGTGAAATGCCGCGAGTGCCTGCTCATCGGTGACGGATTCGTACTGCACCCGGCCGATATCCTTGAGCCAGGCATGTTCCGGGCCCACACCCGGGTAGTCCAGGCCAGCGGAAATCGAGTGAGTTTCGATGATCTGACCATTCTCATCTTCCATCAGGTAGGTGCGATTGCCGTGCAGCACCCCGGGTTTTCCGGTGTTCAGCGGAGCCGAGTGCCTGTGCGTTTCCAGTCCCAGGCCCGCGGCCTCGATGCCGTACATCCGCACCCCGGCATCGTCCAGGAATGGGTAAAACAGGCCGATGGCATTGGAGCCGCCGCCGACACAGGCCACCAGTGCATCCGGCAGGGAACCGGTCATCGCCTTAAGCTGGGTCTTCGCCTCTCGGCCTATAACCGTCTGGAAGTCGCGCACCAGCACCGGGTAGGGATGCGGGCCTGCCACCGTGCCGATGATATAAAACGTTGTGTCGACATGCGTCACCCAGTCACGCAATGCCTCGTTGAGCGCATCCTTGAGGGTCTTTGAGCCGGAACGCACGGGCACCACCTCCGCCCCGAGAAGCCGCATGCGGTAGACGTTGGGTGCCTGGCGGTGGATGTCTTCCTCGCCCATGTAGACGACGCACTCGAGCCCCAGGCGTGCAGCGACCGTGGCACTTGCCACCCCGTGCTGGCCGGCCCCCGTCTCCGCGATGATGCGGGTCTTGTTCATGCGCTTGGCCAGCAGGGCCTGGCCGACCGTGTTGTTGATCTTGTGAGCGCCGGTGTGATTGAGGTCCTCGCGCTTCAGGTAAATTTGTGCACCGCCGTATTTCTCACTGAGCCGTTGCGCGAGATACAAGGGGCTTGGCCGTCCCACGTAATGGCTGAGGTCCGCCTCGAATTCGGCCACGAACCCGGGATCATCCCTGAACTTGAAATAGGCGGCCTCAAGCTGCGCCAGTGGCTCGATCAGGGTTTCGGCCACATAGCGGCCACCGTATTCACCGAACATTCCCGCACGGTCCGGAACCTGCTCACTGGCCATGGTTTCAGGGCGCTCGGGTGCCTTACTGGCCATGCCTGGCCTCCGCGACAAACTGTTTCATTTTCCCTGCATCCTTTTCGCCCGGAGCAGACTCGATGCCACTGCTGACATCCACCGCATGGGGCTGCACTTCGCGTATCGCCTGGGCTACGTTCTCTGGAGTGAGTCCACCGGCAAGCACCACCTGGTGCTTGAGCGATCCCGGAATCCTGTGCCACGCAAAGGTTTCTCCCGTGCCGCCCATCTCTCCACTCGAATGGCTGTCGAGCACAAATCCCGAGGCAGACGCGAACCCGTTGCAAAAGTCCGTAATGGAATCCGTACTGCCCATCGGCACCGCTCTCAGGTAGGGAACCCCGAACTGGCGACAAAATTCCTCATCCTCGCGGCCGTGAAACTGCAGCAGATTGAGCCCGGTACAGTGAAGCGCCTCCTCGATGTCCCCGGCCCCGGCATCCATGAACAGGCCCACGGACATGACAAACGGCGGCAAAAGCCGGATCAGCCGTGCGGCCTGTTCGGGAGCGAGGCTGCGCGGGCTTTCCTTGACAAACACGAAGCCCAGGGCATGCACCCCCAGTTCAAGCGCACACTGCACATCCTCTGCACGGGTCATTCCACAAAATTTGATCCGGGTTGGCATGCCTATTGTTCCTCGTTCCCTCGCGCTCCATCGGTTCCGATCGCAGGCCATTGTACTGCAGGGTCCAGTCCGTACTTGCCATCATACTGCACTTTTACCAGGTACAAGCCGGCGGGCGGCGCGGTCACACCCCCCAGGGTGCGGTCGCGGCGCTCCAGCACCGTTCCTGCCCAGTCGACCTCCTGTTCTGCCTTGCCGATCGCAATCAGCACGCCCGCAATGTTGCGCACCATGTGATGCAGGAATCCGTCCGCGCGGATATCCAGAAAAACAAACTCGTCGAAGCGCTGCACGGTGAGTTCGTGCACGGTGCGAACCGGGCTTTTTGCCTGGCAAGCCAGGGCCCGGTACGACGTGAAATCATGGGTGCCCTGCAGGCACGATGCAGCCTGTTGCATGCGGGTGTAGTCCAGCGGTTGATGCACCCAGGTGACGCGTTCCCGAAAAATGGCCGGTCGCACCGGGCGATTGTCGATCACATAGCGGTACTGTCGCGAAATTGCCGAATAGCGCGCATGAAAATCGTCATCGACAGGCTTGGCCCACAGTACAGAAACCGAGTCTGGAAGGTAGCTGTTGACGCCCAGCACCCAGCCCCGATTCTCCCGCTGCGCCTCGCAATCGAAATGAACCACCTGTTCGGTGGCATGCACGCCCGTATCGGTGCGGCCTGCGGCACTGAGGCGCACCGGGGCATCGGCCACCCTGGATACCGCATCCTCAAGAGCCTGCTGGATCGTATCGGTGCCCTTCTGTCGCTGCCAGCCGCAAAACGGGCTGCCATCGTATTCGATGCCAAGTGCAATACGCATGGTAAAAATATTTCAAAAGACCTGTGGCCGAAAAAGGAGGGGCAATGATACAGGATGTGCAAATCCACACGCCATGGCGCATGGGGATGCAGATTCTCCGGCTAGCTCGACTGAAGCCGCCGGCGCAGCCTTTCCACGCGCCTGCGGTTGACTCCCAGGTCATAGAACCCGTACCTGGATGAGGAACCCACGTGGATCACGCCTTCTCGTTCGCAGAGGAGACACTTCAGGTCATCGGGAAACCGGAAAATGAGCGAACGGCAAAGCACATGAAGGTACTCATCGGTCGCCTCAAGGATCACCGTGCGGGGCATCTGTAAAAGCTCAGTCCTGACCCGGGCAAAGGTGAGTTCCGGAACCTCCCCGCAAGGCAGCGGATCTATGTGATGGAAACGCGAGGTGTCCTCCTGGCTGCAGACGTAGTTCGGCCGGATTGTGTGCGTCACAAGTGGGGGTATGCGGGTCATGGCCTCTTTGTACTTTGGGTTGCTCTACAGTCAACTCGCGCCCTGCTACATACCCATAGTCCGAGATTTTATGTTATGTTGCGGGCCAAGTCACAAGACGACCAGCCCTCGTGAGATTGGACTCACTCAATGGCAGTGGCCCCGTTCACCAGTCCTCCCGAAAGGCTCTCCCTTTGAAGTCCAGTTCCAGCAACCCGCAAACTTCCGAGATGGTGCAAGTGGAAAGTGCGCTGCCCCTCGCCCCTGTTTTTGCAAGCGTTTTCCTGCTGGCCCTGCTGGCTGCCATGGGGCAGTTCGCCTCCAACGTTTACACGCCTTCTCTGCCGTTTGTTGCAGCGTCGCTGGGAGTCGATATCGATGCCGTGCAGCTGACACTGGTTACCTACATGCTTGCCTTCGGTGTCGGGCAGTTGATCTATGGCCCGCTTGCAGACCGGTTCGGAAGACGCCCCGTCTTGTTTGGTGGGCTCGTGCTGTTCCTTGCCGGCACGCTTTGCTGTGCACTTTCTGCCAGTCTGCCAGCCCTGCTGTGGTCTCGTGCCCTGCAGGCATTGGGCGTGGCCAGCACGAACGTGGTCGCCCGAGCCGCCGCGCGCGACAGTTTCAGCGGCAGCGAGCTGCTTCGCGCGAGTGCGATGATTGCAATTGTTTTTACACTTGTGCCCGGGACGGCACCTTTCGTTGGCGGATTTGTCCAGGCACTTGCCGGCTGGCGTGCTAACTTCTGGCTGACCCTGCTTCTTGGCCTGCTGATCAGCCTTTACATGCTGGTCAAATTACCGGAGACCGGGCATACCCGCCTGAACCGTATCGATGCGCGTGCAGTGATCCGGGGTTATCTGGACGTCCTGTCGGTTCACCGTGCAATTTTCTGCTCACTCACCGGCGGACTTGTCTTTGCCACGGCATCCACCTTTTATGCAGCTTCCCCGGCGCTTTACATGGAGCACCTGGAGATCGGGCCTGTTGAGTACGGACTCTATCCTCTCCTGTCCATTGCCGGATTTATCGCAGGCAGCCTCTTGACCCGGCGCCTGGCCGATGACGTCACCGAGGACTGGATCCTTGTCCGGGGACTGGCCATCATGCTCCCAGCCCTCGTCCTCATGCTGTTTTTCCCGCTCGTCGATATGGTGCATAAACATCTGTTCAATGTCTGCATTGTCATACATAGCGTAGGACTCGGCATGTTCACACCCACCGCGAGTGCACTCGTGCTGTCACATTTCCCACGCCGGGCGGGATTTGCTGCGGCCACGCACGGCTTTATCGTGTTGACTAGCAGTGCAGTCGGCGTGCTCATCGTCAGTGAGTTGCAGCGGTTCCTGCCGATTCTGGCATTGCCCCTGGTAATGCTTTCCCTTGTCGGTTTTGCGATCATTCTGTCGCGGAAGTTCATCCGAACCGGAAAACGTCAGTCCTAAAAGGACGAAGATCTGAATCCCGGACAGGCATGCACAAGGGTGTGCTGATTTGCCGTCTTGTCCTGAATTTATTTCGGCACGGGCCGGTTTTCGGTGCGGGAGATAGCGTGCAGGATGCGATCCAGTTGCTGCGCCGTGAGTATCCGCTTCAGATAGCCCAGCAGGTATGTCGGTACGGTCACGTAGTAGTGGGCCTTGGGTCGCCGAGCTTCCAGGGCATGGATGACTTTTTTCACCACGGCATCCGCAGGCAGCGTGAACGGTGTGGTGTCGTCCTCTGCCGCCAGACGTTCCTCAACGACAGTATAGATATCTCGGTGGACGCTCCTGGACGGATCGATGTTGGCCTTGAATGCCGCGTACGCGTTTTCCCGAAAGCGACTGGTGACCGGCCCGGGTTCGATCAGCGACACATAGATGCCTGAACCGGACAGCTCCAGTCTCAGGGTATCGGTCAAGCCCTCAATGGCGTACTTGCTTGCCACATACGCGCCCCGGTAATGCAGTGCCACAAGGCCAAGTAGCGAACTGTTCTGGATGATGCGCCCGGCACCGTTGGCACGCATGGAAGGCAAAAGCCGGCAGGTCAGGTCATGCCAGCCCAGAACGTTGGTCTGTAGTTGAGCCAGCAGTACGTCGCGAGACAGGTCTTCAACCGCACCCGGCTGCCCGTAGGCTCCATTGTTGAACAGCCCATAGACCCTTCCGTGGGTTCGCGCCAGTACCTCTTTCGCCAGCGCCGACACACTCGCCGGATCCCCCAGGTCCAAGTCCAGGGCTTCGAAACCGTCTTTTTCGAGCTGCTCCAGGTCTTCTGTCTTGCGCGCGGTTGCAAGTACGCGATAGCCGCGCTCGGACAGCATCTCGGCCGCCCTTCGTCCGATACCGCTCGAGCAGCCGGTGATGACTATGTTTCGCTGGATCACAGGTCCCTCACGACTCGTCTGGTGCACTCATCATGACACTCCGGCAAGAATCCGTGCGCTGCAGGGCGGATGAACGTGACGTCGAAGGCGGTCCGTGCGCCCTCAGATGTATTCCCGGACCAGAATTTCCGCGATCTGGATACTGTTCAGAGCTGCTCCCTTTCTCAGGTTGTCGCTGACCACCCACATGTTGAGCCCGCGGGGGTGCGAGATGTCTTCACGAATGCGCCCCACGTACACGGCATCGGTTCCATCGCCTTCGGTGGCTGCCGTGGGATAGCCGCCATCCTTTCGATCGTCCACCACCTGGATGCCCGGTGCCTCGGCCAACAACTGCTTGGCCTGCTCCACGGACAGGGGCGCTTTCAATTCAAGGTGCACGGCCTCGGAATGGCCATTGACGACCGGGATGCGTACCGTCGTGGGATTGACCTGAATCGAATCATCGCCGAGGATCTTGCGGGTCTCCCACACCATCTTCATCTCTTCCTTGGTGTAGCCGTTGTCCATGAACGCATCGATATGCGGCAGGGCATTGAAGGCGATCTGCTTTGGATACACCTGGCAATCCACCGGCGCGCCCTCCATGATCCCCCGGGTCTGCTGGTCAAGTTCCTTGATGGCCTCCTTGCCGGTACCGGACACCGCCTGGTAGGTCGCCACGTTGACACGCTCGATGCCGACCGCATCATGGATGGGCTTGAGGGCCACCACCATCTGGATGGTCGAACAGTTCGGGTTGGCGATGATCCCGTTGTTGGTGTAATGCGCTATCTGCCCGGCGTTCACCTCCGGAACCACCAGCGGGATGCTGTCCACGTATCGAAACTGCGAAGTGTTGTCGACCACGACGCAGCCCTGTGCGGCGGCCTTCGGCGCATATTCCTTCGAGATGCTGGCCCCGGGTGAAAAAAGCCCGATTTGCGTATCGGAAAAATCAAACTCGGCCAGGTCGCCCACCTCGATTTCCTGACTCCCGAAGCGGACTTTTTTGCCCGCGGAACGGGTACTTGCCAGCGCATGCACCTGATCTGCCGGAAACTCCCTTTGTGCCAGGATGGACAGCAACTGCTCGCCCACCGCCCCGGTGGCACCCACTACGGCAACATTGTGTTTTTTCATGGTCTGTATCAGTTTTTCTATGCTTGATTCGACAGTGCACGAACCACGGAATCGCCCATTTCCCGGGTTCCGATGTACTGCCGCGCGGAATATACAATATCCTGCGTTCGAAGTCCCTCGACAATCACCTGACCCACCGCCTGCTCGATGCGCTCCGCCATGCCGGGTTCATCCAGGCTGTAGCGCAACATCATCGCAGCCGAGAGAATGGCCGCCAGCGGGTTGGCCACATCCTGGCCGGCAATATCGGGAGCCGAACCATGCACGGGCTCGTACAGGCCCTGGTCTGCATCGTTCAGCGAAGCGGACGGCAGCATGCCGATCGATCCGGTCAGCATGGCGGCAATATCGGAGAGGATATCGCCGAACATGTTTTCGGTCAGCACGACATCGAACTGATTCGGGTCACGAACCAGTTGCATGGCCGCGTTATCGACATACATGTGGCTCAGGGACACCTCGGGATAGTCCTGATGCACCCGGCTCACGACTTCCCGCCACAGCTCCGAGACTTCCAGCACATTGGCCTTGTCCACGGAGCAAAGACGCCGGTTTCTGCCCTGCGCAATCTGGAATGCGGTCTTCGCGATGCGTTCGATCTCGTTTTCGTCGTAGGCCAGCGTGTTGAATCCCTGGCGAAGCTCTCCCTCGAGCAAGCGGATTCCCCGCGGCTCGCCGAAGTAGAGCCCCCCGGTCAGTTCGCGAACGATCATGATATCGAGGCCGGCCACGTTCTCCTGTTTCAGTGAAGATGCATCGGCCAGATCCTCAAACAGGATCGCCGGGCGCAAATTCGCAAACAGGCCGAGTTCTGCGCGCAGGCGCAACAATCCCTTCTCCGGTCGCAACTCGCGCTCCACATGATCGTACCGGGGCCCGCCGACCGCGCCGAGCACCACCGCATCGGCAGCGCGGGCAAGTTCCAGGGTTTTCCCGGGCAGCGGGTTGCCATCGTCGTCGTAGGCACAGCCACCGACCAGGGCTTCCTCGAGTTCGAGAGCAAGACCACGTTCGTCCACGAGGAAGGTCAGGACCTTGCGAACCTCGGCGATGACTTCAGGGCCGATACCGTCACCCGGCAATAACAGAACCTTGTGCATGAGTCAGTAAAAATCCTATTGTAAAAATATCAGGGGAACAGCCAGGGAAAGGCTTGCTTCATCTGGCTCTCGTAGGCCCTGATTTTGTCCTCGTGCTGCAGCGTGAGATCGATTTCATCAAAACCGTTCAGCAAGCAGTGCTTGTGAAAGGCACTGATTTCAAAAGAAAAAACCCTGCCATTTATACCCCTTACGACCTGTTTCTCCAAGTCCAGTACACAGCTGAATGCGGGGTCTTGAGCGACCTGCTCGAACAGCTCATTCACTTCCTCTGCCTGTAGGGTAATCGGCAGCAGTCCGTTTTTGTAGCTGTTGCTGCAAAAAATATCGGCAAAGCTTGAGGCGATCACCGCCCGGAAACCATGGTCCAGCAGGGACCACACGGCATGTTCGCGCGAGGACCCGCAACCGAAGTTCTCCCGCACCAGCAACACCTCCGCCCCTGCAAACGCGTCCTGGTTGAGGACAAAGTCCGGATCGGTGCGGCGTTGTCCGGGGTCCATGTCCAAGGTGCCCGGGTCCAGGTAGCGCCAGTTGTCAAACAGGTATTTGCCGAAACCCGTGCGCTTCACCGACTTCAGATACTGCTGCGGAATGATGGCGTCCGTATCCACGTTGCTGCGATCGAGCGGCATCATGGTAGTCTCAAGGCGGGTAAAGGGTCTCATGGCATCCACTTCCTGACATCGACAAAATGTCCATGCAAGGCTGCACCCACGGCCATCACCGGACTCACCAGGTGGGTGCGTCCGCCCTTGCCCTGGCGCCCTTCGAAATTCCGGTTGGAGGTAGACGCACAACGCTCTCCCGGCTCGAGCTGGTCCGCATTCATGCCCAGACACATCGAGCAGCCCGGCTCGCGCCACTCGAACCCGGCCGATTTGAAAATCCGGTCCAGACCCTCCTCCTCGGCCTGGCGCTTCACCAGACCCGAACCCGGCACCACCATGGCCAGCTTGACATTGTCTGCCACGCTGCGGTCCTGAATCAGCCCGGCCGCCTCGCGCAGGTCCTCGATCCGGGAATTGGTGCAGGAACCAATGAACACCTTGTCGATCTCGATCGCCTCGATCGGGGTTCCGGGCTGCAGGCCCATGTACTGCAGCGCATTGCGGTGATCCACACTGTCGTCCTGTGGGACGACACCATCGACATCGGTCACCATCTCCGGGGAGGTCCCCCAGGTGACCTGCGGCTTGAGGTCACCGGCATCCAGTTGCACCACGGCATCGAACTTCGCCCCGGCATCGCTCTTCAGGGTTTGCCAGTAGGCCAGCGCCTGGTCCCACATGGTCCCTTGTGGGGCAAACGGTCGACCGGCCACGTACTCCAGGGTGGTATCGTCGACGGCGATCATGCCGGCACGCGCACCCGCTTCGATGGACATGTTGCACATCGTCATGCGCCCTTCCACGGAGAGCGCGCGGATCGCAGCCCCCGCGTACTCGGCCGTGTAGCCGGTGGCCCCGGCCGTACCCAGCCGTCCGATGACGGCAAGGATGATGTCCTTGGAGGTCACCCCGGGAGGCAGTCTACCGTCCACCCGGATCTGCATGTTCTTCGACTTTTTCAGCAGCAGGCACTGGGTCGCGAGCACGTGTTCCACCTCGGAGGTCCCGATACCAAAGGCAAGCGCGCCCAGTGCACCGTGGGTAGAGGTGTGCGAATCGCCGCACACGATAGTCATGCCCGGCAGCGAGGCGCCCTGCTCGGGACCGATCACGTGCACGATTCCCTGGCGCACATCCAGCATCGGGAACTGCGTGATCGAAAAATCCCTGCAATTTTCATCGAGCGTTTCGACCTGCCGCCTGGAGATGGGATCCTCGATCCCCTGGCTTCGATCCGTGGTCGGCACGTTGTGATCCGCGGTGGCGAGGATGGAATCCCTGCGCCAGGGAGCCCGGCCGGCAATGCGCAACCCCTCGAATGCCTGCGGTGACGTCACCTCGTGCACCAGATGCCGGTCGATGTACAGCAACGTCATGCCGTCATCGCGCTCATGTACGCTGTGACTTCTCCAGACTTTGTCATACAAGGTATCGTTTTCCATCATCGTGATCCTGCAGGCCTGTGTCGCTTATGCCGTGCTCCACCGCGCTCACCCAGCCACAGATACTGAAGCAGCGCGAAGGCGGCCATGCCGGCCGCCAGCAGGTAGACCCCGGAGGCGCCGACGGCGCTCCAAGTATACCCGCTCACAAGGCTGCCTAGCGAAATTCCCAGACCAAAGCTGACACTGGAATAAAGTGCCATGCCGCGGCTTTGCAGCGGTACTGGGAAGTATTCATCGATCATGCAGATCGCCGCGGCATGAAACAGCCCGTAGGAGGCCGCGTGCAGCAACTGGGCCGCCAGCAACACAGGCAGATTGTCTGCATACATGGCGATCAGCCACCAGCGAAACGCGGTCAGCAGCATGGCCATCCCCAGCAGGCGCGGTGCGCCAAATTTCGACAGCAGCCGGTATACCATGAGGAACAGCACGATCTCGGCAACCACCCCCAGCATCCACAGTTGACCCACCGCGGTTCGCGGATACCCCAGATCCTCCAGGTAGATGCTGAAAAACGTGTAATAGGCACCGTGGCTCATCTGTATGAGAAATGCTGCCAGCAGCAAGGCAATGACCGGCGCCTGCCAGCAGGTATCCAGCAATGAAACGTCCCGGCTTGCGTGGCCGATGGTGGGCGAATCCTGTACACGCAGGCTGCTCAGCCAGATACCGCACAGGATCACGAGGATCGCCCACGGCAGGAACCGAATCCCTTCACCGCGCACCACCAGCGCCAGCACCAGCACGGAAACCAGGAACCCGATCGAGCCCCACAGCCGCACGCGCCCGTACTGATACCGGTCCTTTCCCAGAAAATTCATGGTAGTGGCCTCGAACTGGGGCAAGGCCGCATTCCAGAAAAATCCAAACCCCGCCAGCACCAGCAGCATGGTCCAGTACTCGCGTACCGGAAGCACCAAAGCAAACACGCATATGCCCGCAAACACGGCGTAGCGGGCGACCCGCATGCGCTCACCGGCGCGGTCTGCAAGGTACGCCCATATCGTTGGCGCGATGATCTTGGTCGCCAGAAGCACGGCTCCAAGCTCGCCGATCTGGCGGGCATTGAAGTCGAGGTGCTGCAGATACAGGCTCCAGTACGGAAGCAGCGCGCCGAGCGTCGCGTAGTAGAAGAAATAGACCGTGGCGTGCCTTCTGCGCCTTGCAGACTGTTGCTGTCCGGACAGCATACTTGTTCCAGATCAGGCCGTTACAGGTTCAGCTGCCAGCCGGGTGCTCAGGGCACCGAAGACGGGATATCCGGTGTGGCACAGTCCACATCGAGGTTTTGCGCACGGTGGCGGAGCACATGGTCCACGACTACCAGGGCGAGCATCGCCTCGGCGATCGGCACACCGCGGATGCCCACGCAGGGGTCATGGCGTCCGGTCGTGACGATTTCCGTAGCTTCGCCCCGAACGTCCACAGTTTTTCCGGGAATACGGATACTTGACGTTGGCTTGAATGCCACGCTGACGCGAAGATCCTGGCCGGTGGAGATGCCACCCAACACCCCGCCCGCGTTGTTGGAGAGAAATCCCTCCGGGCTTATTTCATCGCGGCACTGACTGCCCATCTGCCCCACGCATCCGAATCCGGCTCCAATTTCCACGCCCTTGACCGCGTTGATGCTCATCATGGCATGGGCGATATCGGCATCCAGACGGTCAAATACGGGCTCTCCCAACCCCGGAGTCATGCCACTGGCGACCACCGTGACCTGGGCTCCGGTCGAATCCCCCTGCTTGCGAAGCCCGTCCATAAAGTTCTCAAGTTCCGCAACCTTGTCCGCATCCGGGCAGAAGAAGGGGTTGGCTTCCACCGCTTCCCAGTCCTTGTGCTCAATTTCAATCGGGCCCAGCTGTGAAAGGTAGCCGCGAATTTCGATTCCGGATCCCTGCATCAGGCATTTTTTTGCAATCGCACCTGCGGCCACCCGCATGGCAGTCTCGCGCGCCGAAGAACGACCGCCGCCGCGATAGTCACGCCGACCGTACTTTTTCAGGTAGGTGTAGTCCGCATGGCCCGGGCGAAACTTCTCCTTGATATTGTTGTAGTCCTTGGAGCGCGCATCCTGGTTGTAGATGATCAGGCCGATGGGCGTGCCGGTGGTTCGGCCCTCAAAGGTGCCGGACAGGATCTCGACCTGGTCCGGTTCGCGCCGTTGCGAGGTATGGCGCGTCTTGCCGGGGCGCCGCCTATCGAGATCAACCTGCAGGTCCGAGGCCTCCAGTTCCAGTCCAGGGGGGCAGCCATCGACGATGCAGCCGATCGCACTTCCATGACTTTCGCCAAAAGAAGTGACCGTGAATAATTTTCCATAGGTATTGCCGGGCATCCGCCAATCATAGCATTTCCGGTAAACCGACTGTCTGGTACAGCTTCCATGTCCGGTCTTAAAAGGATATACAATGCTGCGGTCATGAGCCCTGAATCAAAATATCCCAAGATCCGCAAGATGTTCTGGCGAGACATTTACATGCTGCTGGCAATCGCAGGCTTCACGGTTTGCATGGCTCTTTTTAACGGGATGTATCCGGGAGCGAATCCTGAGCTAGAGCCGCAGCAACATGTTGCCTCGCAACCCTTAGTTAAGTACGTGATGCCGGAACCAGAACCCGGGCCATGACGGATCATTCCAAGACACTGAAAATTTATTACACCTGACAGGGACGCTGATGAATACCGTGTGGAAGCATTGCAAGGGGTGGTTGTTCCGCCTGTTTCCCCATCACCTCGTATCGCGCGTGACCTTCTGGGCTACGCACCTAGGAACGCCTTTGAAAAATCCCGCTATTCGCATGTTCATACGCGCCTTCGATGTGGACATGCAGGAAGCCCGCCATGCCCATCCCGAAGACTATGCAAGTTTCGATGACTTTTTCACACGCCAGTTGATCCCTGGCGCACGTCCCATCGCACCCGGGGCCGATGTCATCGTCAGTCCTGCCGACGGGCGCATCAGCCAGATTTCGGACTATGCCAGCCACCGGGCGATCCAGGCCAAGGGGCGCTGGTTTTCCATGCGCGACCTGCTGGGAGGTACTTGCAATTACGGGCGCTTATGCGAGCGTGGCAAGTTTGCAACGATCTACCTGTCGCCACGGAATTATCAC
>VXPJ01000117.1 GCA_009839635.1 Pseudomonadota bacterium | reverse complement strand
AAACACTGTTGTCTTCTCGTTCTGGGGGCGTTTTTTTTTTGTATACACCACGGGCCCGCTTGTTGGGGCGGGGGGGCCGCGGCCGCGCCCGGCGCCGTACTGGATGTCGCCGACATGGATCTTGCCACCCAGAAACGTGCCGGTGGTCAGCACCACGGACGGTGCTTCGAACCGCAGACCGGACTGGGTGACAACCCCGCGCACGGCATCCTGCTCGACCACCAGGTCATCGACCGCGGCCTGGAAGAGCTGCAGGCCTTCCTGGTTCTCCAGCAGCTCGCGGATAGCGGCCTTGTACAGGGCCCGGTCCGCCTGCGCCCGGGTAGCGCGAACCGCCGGGCCCTTGCGCGAGTTCAGGATACGGAACTGGATCCCGGCACGGTCAGCCGCCAGCGCCATGGCCCCGCCCATGGCATCGATTTCCCGGACCAGGTGGCTCTTGCCGATCCCGCCGATGGCCGGGTTGCAGCTCATCTGCCCGAGGGTCTCGAGGTTGTGGGTCACCAGCAGCGTGCGACATCCCATGCGCGCAGCCACGAGCGCCGCCTCGGTGCCGGCGTGTCCGCCACCGATGACGATGACCTCGTAGTGCTGTGCGGATGTGTTCATGTTCGAAAGTCCAAGCGCGCGTGGCCTGCCCGGGGCGGACCTTCACGCGCACCCCGTCTGCAAATCCCGCCTATTGTACTGGACCCGGTGTGCGGACTCGACTACTTTCCGATACAGAACTCGCTGAAGATGCGGCCCAGCAGGTCCTCGGAACCGAATTCGCCGGTAATCTCGGCAAGTGCGTGCTGGGCAAGGCGCAGGTCCTCGCCGGCAAGCTCCAGTCCGCGGGCCTCGCGCAGCCCCTGCACGGCGGCCTGGACATGCTCTTGGGTGCGCTGCAGGGCGAGCCGGTGGCGCCTGCGTGCCAGAAACGGCGTGCTCGCCTGCTCGCCTCCCAGCAGCCGGGCGCGGATCAGCTCGATCAGCGCCGGCAGGCCCGAAGCGGTCTTCACCGACAGGTAGACTTCATCCTCGAGGGCCTCGGGCACTTGGTCGATCAGATCGATCTTGTTGTGCACCCGGATGCTGCGGGCGGCATCCACTTCCTCGGGCGGCGCCTGCCCCGGTTGCGTGACATCGTCCATCCACACCACCAAGTCCGCCTGCTCCAGCGTGCGGCGGGTACGCGCGATGCCCTCGCGCTCGATGGCGTCCTCGGTCTCGCGCACCCCGGCGGTATCCACCACATGGACCGGCATGCCCGTGATTTCAATGTCCGTGGCCACGGGATCACGGGTAGTCCCGGGTACGGCGGTCACAATGGCGATGTCGCTTTGTGCCAGCGCGTTGATCAGGCTGGACTTGCCGACATTGGGTGGGCCTGCGATGGCGAGCGTGGCCCCGGCGTGCAGACGCTCTCCCACCTGGGCCTGCTCGAGAAGGATGGCGATATCCGCGTCGAGCTGTTCCAGCTGTTCACAAAAATGCTGCGCTTGCTGCACATCGAGATCCTCGTCGGGAAAATCCAGATATACCTCGATCCCCGTGCGAACGGCCACCAGTTGCTCCAGCACGTCATGCACGCGCGCGGAGAAAAGTCCCTGCAGGGAACGGTTGGCCAGGCGCACGCACTGCTCGGTGGAGCTTGAGATCAAATCGGCGATGGCCTCGGCCTGGGCCAGGTCGATCTTACGGTTCATGAAGGCTCTCAGGCTGAACTCGCCAGGCTCTGCCAGCCGTGCGCCATGCGCGCACAGGGTGTCCAGCAAAAGGTCGCACACCACCGGGCTGCCGTGGGTGTGGAATTCGACCAGTTCCTCGCCTGAAAAGGAGGCCGGCGCCTGGAAATAGAGCGCGATGCCCTGATCGATGCGTTCCCCGCGGGCATCGTAGAAGCTGGTCAAAATGGCCTGGCGCGCGGCCAGCTTGCGATGCGTCACCTGCTCGGCAATGGTATGCGCATCCGGCCCGGACAGCCGGATCACGGCCAGGGCACCGCGCCCGGGCGCGGTGGCCACGGCACAGATGGAGTCGGCGGAAGATGGAATGACGTTGGGCAAGGCCGGCGCCCGATCGCGTGGCGTTCGCGCCTAGTAGTCCGCCTTTTCAATACGCTTGGTAATCACGTATTGCTGGGCAATGGACAGGAGGTTGTTGACCAGCCAGTACAGCACGAGGCCAGCCGGGAAAAACGCCATGAAGGCCGTCATCATGATCGGCATCATGGCAAAAATCTTGGCTTGCATGGGGTCCGGTGGCGCCGGGTTGAGCTTGAACTGGATGTACATGGTGATACCCATCAAAAGCGGCAGCACGAAGACCGGGTCGCGCAGCGAGAGGTCGTGAATCCACAGCATGAACGGTGCCTGGCGCAACTCGACGCTTTCGACCAGCACCCAGTACAGGGCCAGGAACACGGGAATCTGCACCAGGATCGGCAGGCAGCCGCCGAGCGGGTTGATCTTTTCCTTCTTGTACATTTCCATCAGCGCCTGGTTGAGCTTCTGCTTGTCGTCCGTATAGCGCTCGCGCATCGCCTGGAACCGGGGCTGGATCTTGCGCATGCGGGCCATGGACTTGTAACTGGCTTCCGAGAGCTTAAAGAACACCAGCTTGACCGCGATCGTCACCAGGATGATGGCCACGCCCCAGTTGCCGACCAGCTTGTGGAACCACTCCAGCAGCCAGAACAGCGGCTTGGAAAGAATCGAGAACATGCCGTAGTCCACGCTCAGGTCGAGTCCCGGTGCAATCTCCTCCATGCTGCGTTGCAGCTTGGGCCCGGCATACAGGCGCCGCTTGAACTCGCCCTGTGCGCCGGGCGGGACCGTTTGCGAGGCGGACAGCATGCCGATCAGGTATTGCGGACCGTCCGCGCCCTGTACGCGCTTGCTGTAGAACCGGTTCGCCTGTTCGGGCTCTGCGACCCAGGCCGAAACGAAGTAGTGCTGCAGCATGGCCGTCCAGCCACCGTTTACCTGCATGTTGAAAGGCTCGTCTTCGATGTCGTCGAAGGAATGCTTGTGATACGCGCCGTCGTAATAGGCCGCCCCAGTGTAGGTCGGCAGGCGCAACCAGCTGCGATCCTCGGGAATGTCGCTGTGGCGCAACTGCTGGTACTGGCGACCGGTCCAGGGGGCCGGGCCCGGGTTGAGCACCCGGTGGCTGACATCGATCACGAAGTCGCCGCGATAAAAGGTGAAGATCTTCTCCACCTGAAGGCCTCCGTCACCCTGCCAGACGAGCCTGGCCTGCAGGCGGTCCTGACCGTCTGCCAGAACATAGCGCGAGCGCTCGGCCGTGTAGATTTCGTGATGGCTCGGTGCCAGCGATGCCGGTGCCGGCTGGCCATGGATGTTGTCGTGGCGCAGCCCGGACTGCGCGATGTGGGTTCGCCCATCGTCGTGCAAGAGACGGAAGCCGACATCCTTTTTCTGCAGGGACACCGGGTAGGTCAGGGTGTCCAGCTGGCGGATGTCGCCGCCGCGGGTATCAATGACGACGTCCAGCACATCGGTTGTGACCTGCACCTGCGGTGTGCGGGCGCTGGTGTGAGGGGGCTCACGTTCCGGGGCTGTCGCAGGCGCGGGCGCCTCGGGCATGTCCGGGGCCAGGAGTTCCGGAAGATCCTCGGCCTGGGCCAGGTCACGGACCTCGCCCTGGGTCACCGGCGGGACCGTGGGCGGCGGGACCTGCTCGTGCTGCCAAGTCAGCCAGATCATGTACAGTATGAAGGCTAAAGCCAAGTACAGGAAAAATCGCTGGTTAGCCATGCTTGCGTTCCGGTACGGGGTCGATGCCACCTTCATGCCAGGGATGACAGCGCGAAAGGCGCTTGGCCGCAAGCCAGGCACCGCGCACGGCGCCATGGCGGCGGATGGCTTCGATGGCATACGTCGAACAGGTGGGATGAAACCGGCACTGCTGTCCGATCCACGGACTGAGGAAAAGCCGGTAGGCGCGGATCAGCAGGATCATCGCCTTGCCCAGCAGGGCATCTATCTTTCTGTACATTCTTCCCATAGCCCGGTTAACTGCTGTCGCAGGTGATCCCTTGGCACGGCTCCGACCGGGCGTTTCAGGATCACCACGTAGTCACTGGCTTCCAGCCCGGCTTTGCGCGTTCGAAAGCTTTCCCGGATCATCCGCTTGATCGTATTCCTGTCCACGGCGCGACGTGCATTGCGTTTGGCGACCACCATGCCCAAGCGCGGGAAGCCCACCTGGTTCTTCCGCCTCAGCAGCGTGAACATCGTGCTGCTGGATCGGCGTGCCCGGCCAAAGACCCGCTTGAACTGGCGTGCCTGGTGCAGCCTTTCACGGTAGGTAAACGAGAAGTTGCCTGCGGACAAAAAACTACGGAGCCAAGCGCGTGCGTCCTTTGGCCCGTCGGGCATTGATGACGGCACGACCACTCTTGGTCCTCATTCGAGCCCGGAATCCATGGGTGCGGGCGCGTTTCAGGTTGCTAGGTTGATAAGTTCGTTTCACAGCTTGTTTCTATTTTTCAATTCCTTGGGTCGGGAACCCTTCAAGAAGCGCAAAAATAATCCCGCAACTTGCGTTTGTCAACGCTTATTATTCGGTCACGAAACTATGGATTACTGTCCGATTCCTCGATAGACTGGTGCACCGAATTCCACTAATAATAAAGCAAAACATCCTGGAGTTTTACACATGACGAGTGCCCTCTGGAATTCATGTGTACACCAACTTGAGTCCGAACTCACCGAACAGCAACTGAACACCTGGATCCGGCCCCTGCATGCGATCGAGCAGGGCGGCGACCTGATCCTGCTGGCGCCAAACCGCTTCGTGCTGGACTGGGTGCAGAGTCATTTCCTTGAGCGCATCGACGAGCTGGTCGAGGCGGACAGCCGTGCACCGGGCCGCCGCGTCAGCCTGGAAATCGGCAGCCACGAACCGGCTCCCGCGACCGCCGAACCCGCTCCGGACCCCAAGCCCTTCCAGCACAATCTCAACCCCTACTTCACTTTCGAGACGTTCGTGGAAGGCAAGTCCAACCAGTTGCCGCGGGCCGCCGCCCTGCAGGTGGCCAAGCATCCGGGCAGCACGTACAACCCGCTGCTGATCTACGGAGGCGTGGGCCTTGGCAAGACCCACCTGCTGCACGCCATCGGCAACCAGATCCTCGAGGACAACCCTTCGGCCAAGGTCACTTACCTGCACTCCGAGCGCTTCGTCGCGGACATGATCAAGGCCCTGCAGCACAACACCATCAGCGAGTTCAAGCAGCACTACCGCTCGATCGAGACCCTGCTGATCGACGACATCCAGTTTTTTGCCCGCAAGGAGCGCTCCCAGGAAGAATTCTTCCATACCTTCAACTCCCTGCTGGAGGGGCAGCGGCAGGTGATCCTGACCTGCGACCGCTACCCGAAGGATGTGGAAGGCCTGGAGGAGCGGCTGCGCTCGCGCTTCAGCTGGGGGCTGACCCAAGCGATCGAGCCCCCGGAGCTCGAGACCCGGGTGGCGATCGTGCAGAACAAGGCGGAACTGCTACATGTCAAGCTGCCGAACGAGGTGGCCTTTTTCATCGGCCGGCGTATCCGTTCCAACATCCGCGAGCTCGAAGGCGCCTTGCGCAGGGTAGTGGCCAATGCCCAGTTCACCGGCTCGGCCATCACCCTGGAATTCGCCAAGGATGCCCTGCAGGACCTGCTGGTCTCGCAGGATAAGATGGTAACCCTGGACAACATCCAGAAAACCGTCGCGGAGTACTGCCGCATCCGGGTCTCCGACCTGCTGTCTCCACGCCGCACTCGTTCCGTGACACGGCCCCGCCAGATCGCCATGGCCTTGGCCAAGGAACTGACCAATCACAGCCTGCCCGAGATCGGCAGTGCCTTCGGCGGGCGCGATCACACTACCGTCTTGCACGCCTGCCGGCGCATCTCGGACCTGCGAGAGACAGATGCACAGATCAACAGTGATTACATCAACCTGTTGCGCAACCTGAGCAGTTGATAACCTGTGAATAGACGGTGCTACAATCAGTACAGATTTTGCTGCGTCCACCTGTATACTGAACATACCCTGAAATCTTCAGGCAATGCACCTGAAATCCCTAGGAACTTTACCAATATCCTATTGATTTAATTGATTTTTCAATCTTTATACACAGAGATATAACCCCTCTATAACAGCTATTATTCTTTATTATTATGCAGTTATCTATTACCCGTGAAGACCTATTCAAGCCCCTGCGCCAAGTCATCGGTGCCGTGGAACGCCAACAAACCATTCCCGCGTTGGGCCACGTGCTGGTCGCAGCCGAGGATGGAACGCTTTCCTTCACGGCGACCGATCTCGAGATTGAGCTAGTTGCCTGCATCAAGGCCTCCTTTGAAGAGGAAGGCAGCACAACCATCCCTGCGCGAAAGCTGCTCGACATCTGCCAGGCCCTGCCAAGCGACGCCAGTGTGGACATCAGTGCGGCAGAGGGCAAGGTCAAGGTGCAGTCCGGGCGCAGCCGCTTTACGCTGGCGAGCGTTCCCGTGGAGGACTTTCCGAGGATCCACGAAGTGGAACTGGATGAGCGCGTGACCCTGACCCAGGGGGAGTTCCGGGGCCTGATCGACCGGGCTTCCTTCGCCATGGCCCAGCAGGACGTGCGCTACTACCTGAACGGGCTGCTGCTTGAAATTGACCCGGAGCAGACCCGCACGGTTGCGACCGACGGACACCGTCTGGCCCTGTCCCAGATCGCGCACAGCTCCGAAGTCGAGGCGGACCGGCGGATCATCATGCCGCGCAAAGGCGTTCAGGAACTGCAGCGCCTGCTGGTCGAGGATGCATCGCAGATCACCCTGTCGCTGGGCAAGAACCACGTGCAGGCCAGTATCGAGGGGCTGCAGATGACTTCCAAGCTGATCGAGGGGCGCTTCCCCGAATACCAGCGCGTCTTGCCGGAGCAGGAAGGCGCCCTGGCCCGCATGGATACGGCCACGCTCAAGCAGGCGCTGGGACGGGTCGCGATCCTGTGCAACGAGAAATACAAGGGGGTGCGCCTGATCCTGGACAGCGACAGTCTGGCCATTCAGGCCCACAACCCGGAGCACGAGCAGGCCGAGGACGAGATCGAGATACAGTACAGCGGCGAGAAGCATGAGATCGGCTTCAACGTGCAATACCTGCTGGATGTGCTCAACGTGATGGAGACCGAGGCGGTGGATTTCTACATCCGGGACGGCAACAGCAGCGTGCTGATCCTGCCCGCGGAGCAGAGCGACAGCCGCTACGTCGTCATGCCAATGCGCCTGTAGCGGCCTACCGGTGCCTGCCGTTGCAGCTGTGTAGCCTGTCCGCGCACAACTTCAGGCTGATCGAGCAACTGGAGATCGAGCCGGGACCGCAAGTGACCCTGTTTTGGGGTCAAAACGGCGCCGGCAAAACCAGCATTCTGGAGACCGTGGACTTCCTGAGCCGGGGTCGCAGCTTCCGAAGCCGCCGCCTTGATGCGCTGCTGCGCAAGGGAGCCCGCACGCTGACCGTGCGCGGGACCGTGCGCGAGGCGGGAGTCCCGACCCACCTGGGCATCGAGAAGAGTGCGCGCGGGCGCGTGCTGCTCTGCAACCACCATAAAGCCGAGACCCTGTCCGCGCATGCTGCGCGCCTCCCAGTAGTGGCCCTGCATCCTGACAGCCACCGGCTGGTCCAGGGGGGCGCCCGGTACCGGAGAAACTACCTCGACTGGTCTGCGTTTCACGTGAAACCTGATTTTCTGCCTGCCTGGCGCGAATACAGCCGCTGTCTGCGCCAGCGCAACCAGGTTCTGCGTACCCGGGGCGGCATGCAGGAGATGCAGGCCTGGACACAAAGGCTCGCGGTCGCAGGCGAGCGCGTGGATATTGCAAGATCGAGTATTATCGACGAGATTAAACCTATTTTCGATACATATGGCCGCAAATTACTACCAGAAGCTGAGTCTGCCCTGCGCTATTTGCGGGGCTGGCCGGGCGAATCGGAGAGTCTGGAGGCGGCCCTCGTCCATGCCCGCAGCCGTGAGCGCCGGAGCCTGGCCACCCACTGGGGTCCGCATCGCGCGGAGCTGGCCCTTTCCCTGAATCACCAGCCCGCCGCCCAGGTGGCCTCGAGAGGACAGCAGAAACTGCTGGCGATGAGCCTGCTGCTCGCCCAGGTCGCCCACCTGCAGGCGCATACCCGGCGAGACTGCGTGGTGCTGCTGGATGACATCGGCGCGGAGCTCGACCGCGATCATGCCGGAGCTTTGGTCCGGGAAGTGGCCGCGCTGGGCTGCCAGGCCTTCATGACGGCCTTAGCCCCGCAGGACGCGGACCTGCAGGCCTGGACGCAGGCCCGAATGTTTCACGTGAAACATGGAACATGCAAGCCCTCGGGCTGAAGCACTGCTATAATTGGGAATCACTGACTGCAGACCCATTTCCATGGCATACGACTCTACCAATATCAAGGTTCTGAAAGGCCTCGAAGCCGTTCGCAAGCGCCCGGGTATGTACATCGGCGACACCGACGATGGCACCGGGCTGCACCACATGGTCTTCGAAGTGGTGGACAATTCCATCGACGAGGCCCTGGCCGGGCATTGCACCGAAATCCAGGTCAACATCCACTCCGACGGCTCGGTCACGGTGTCGGATAACGGCCGCGGCATCCCGGTGGACGTGCACGAGGAGGAGAACCGCTCTGCAGCCGAAGTCATCATGACCGTGCTGCACGCCGGCGGGAAGTTCGATGACAATTCCTACAAGGTGTCCGGCGGCCTGCACGGCGTCGGCGTATCCGTGGTCAACGCCCTGTCCTCGCAGCTGCTGCTGCGGGTCAACCGAGGTGGATTCGGGTACCAGCAGGAATATGCCTGCGGCGAACCCCGGCATCCACTTCGAAAGCTGGGCAAAACCGACAAGACCGGCACCATCCTGCGGTTCACGCCCAACCCGGAGATCTTCAGCGACACCCAGTTTCACTACGACGTGCTCGCCAAGAGATTGCGCGAACTGTCCTTTCTGAATTCCGGGGTCCGCATCATGCTCAAGGATGAGTGCTCCGGAAAAAGCGATACCTTTCAATACGATGGCGGAATCCGGGCGTTTGTGCAGCATCTCAATGCGAAGAAAAACCCGCTGCACGAGCAGGTCATCTACATCGATACCAGTCAGGGTGAGACGGCGGTGGAGGCCGCCCTGCAGTGGAATGATTCCTACCAGGAGAACATCTTCTGCTTCACGAACAACATCCCGCAGCGCGACGGCGGCACGCACCTGGCGGGCCTGCGCAGCGCACTGACCCGCACCCTGAACCAGTTCATCGAGGAACAGGGCCTGGCCAAGAAGTACAAGATCACCACCACAGGGGACGATGTGCGCGAGGGCCTGACCGCCGTGCTCTCGGTCAAGCTGCCTGATCCCAAGTTTTCCTCGCAGACGAAGGACAAGCTGGTCTCCTCCGAGGTCCAGGGCGCCGTGCTCTCGGCCCTGAGCGAGCATCTGCGGGACTTCCTGATGGAGAACCCGATCGAGGCCAAGGCCATCGTGGGCAAGATCGTCGAGGCCGTGCGTGCCCGCGAGGCGGCCCGCAAGGCCCGTGAAATGACCCGGCGCAAGAGCGCGCTGGAAGTCGCAGGCCTGCCAGGCAAGCTGGCCGACTGCCAGGAAAAGGACCCGGCCCTGAGCGAGCTGTTCCTGGTCGAGGGGGACTCTGCCGGCGGCTCGGCCAAGCAGGGGCGCGACCGGCATACCCAGGCCGTGCTGCCGCTGAAGGGCAAGATCCTGAACGTGGAGCGGGCCCGGTTCGACAAGATGCTCTCCTCCGTCGAGGTCGGCACGCTGATCACGGCCCTGGGGTGTGGCATCGGGTCCGAAGAGTTCGACGCGGACAAGCTGCGCTACCACCGCATCATCATCATGACGGATGCCGACGTGGACGGTTCGCACATCCGCACGCTGCTGCTGACCTTCTTTTACCGGACTATGAAAGAACTCGTTGAGCGAGGCCACATCTATATCGGCCAGCCGCCGCTGTACAAGGTCAAGAAGGGCAAGCAGGAGCAGTACATCAAGGACGACACCGAGCTCAATGCCCACCTGCTGCAACTGGCCCTGGACGGGGCGGCCCTGCATGTCAGTGCCACCGCACCCGCCATCTCCAGCGCGGCGCTGGAGGCCCTGAGCAAGGACTATTTCGTGGCCATGTCCACGGTTCAGCGGTTGCAGCGCAGCCATGAGCAGGAGGTGCTGATGCAAATGCTGCGCACCCCGGCTCCGGTCATGGAAACCGAGGACAACGGCACGGTTCCTGCGGCCCTTTCAAAGTGGTTTGAAACGCTTGCCGAACAGCTCAACCGGCGCAAGAGCGCCGGCACCCAGTACGAGGCGCGGCCGGGCCCGCAAGGCGGCTGGCCCCTGACGATGGTCAAGTGGGTGCATGGGCAGGCCTGGGACGACGTCTTCGAGGAGGACTTTTTCCTGTCCGCCGATTTCCGCCTCCTCGCCCGGTTCGCGGGACAGCTGGAAGGCCTGCTGGAGAAGGGCGCGTTCGTCAAGCGCGGAGAACGCACGCACAAGAGCCAGGACTTCGTTGAAATCATGGACTGGCTGATCGCCGAAGCCCAGCGCGGCCTGACCATCCAGCGCTACAAGGGGCTGGGGGAGATGAACCCCGAGCAGCTGTGGGAAACCACCATGGACCCGGATTCGCGCCGCCTGACCCAGGTCAACATCGAAGATGCCATTGCCGCCGATGAGGTTTTTACGACCCTGATGGGCGACGAGGTCGGGCCCCGGCGCGACTTCATCGAGCAAAATGCCCTGACGGCAGCCAATCTCGACGTGTAAGCGTCGGCGCCTTTAAACAATACAACATATAAATCAATGACTTGTAAGCAAGCAGCCGGTAATCCACGGAAGCCCTGAAAAATGAGAATCGCCTCCTGGAATGTCAATTCGCTGCGCGTGCGCCTTCCGCAGGTGCTGGACTGGTTGCAGGACAATCCCGTCGACGTGCTTGCCCTGCAGGAGACCAAGCTGGTGGACGAGGAATTTCCGGTGCAGGAAATCCGCGAGGCCGGCTACCATGTGCAGTATTCCGGCCAGAAAACCTATAACGGGGTGGCGATCCTGAGCCGCGAGCCTGCCAGCGAGGCGCAGGCCGGGATCGACGGGCTGGAGGACCCCCAGCGGCGGATTCTGGCGGCCACGGTCGAGGGCGTGCGGGTGCTGAACCTGTACGTGGTCAACGGTTCGGAGGTGGGTTCCGAGAAATATGCCTACAAGCTGGACTGGCTCGACAAGGTGACCGCATTCTTGCGCACCGACCTGCAGCAACACCCCCGCTACGTGGTGCTGGGCGACTTCAACATTGCCCCCGAAGACCAGGATGTGCACGACCCGAAAGCCTGGGAGGGCTCCATCCTGTGCAGTGATCGCGAGCGCCAGGCCCTGCAGGCGGTCCTCGATCTTGGCTTTGCCGACACCTTTCGCCTGTTCGAGCAAGAGCAGGACAGTTTCAGCTGGTGGGATTACCGGGCCGCGGGCTTTCGCCGCAATCTCGGCCTGCGGATCGACCTGATCCTGGCCAGCGCGGAGCTTGAAGCCGTGTGCAGTTTCAGCACCATCGACAAGGAGCCCCGGGGCAACGAGCGGCCCTCCGACCATGCGCCTGTGATTGCAGAGTTTGAACTGTAAAATCAGCGAAACTGCCGTTAAATTTCATTAATTTCTGTAAACACCTCGTAACTTGTAATATTTGGGAATTTGCCCCGTTAAGGGTCCGTGGCGAATTCATGCCAGCCTATCTCGTGGGTTTGCTAAACCGGGCCTGTTTTGCTAAAAGTCTGCTGACGGGGGTCTTTGCCCGGAAACACCCCAGGACCAGGACAGCAAGAATCATGACGGGACCCACACGGGGAGGACACGACCAATGCGCAACATCATGGTGATCAATTCCAAGGGGGGCTCTGGGAAATCCACCATTGCGACCAATTTGGCGGCCTATTTCGCACTCCAGAACAAGTCCGTCGTGCTGAGGGACCATGACCCCCAGGGCTCCAGCACGCAGTGGCTCAAGGCCCGCCCGCCGGGACGTCCCCCGATCCGGGGCATCGCGACCTATGAGAAGGTAGCCAAGCGGCCCGGGCGCAATACGGATTACGTGATCATGGACGTTCCTGCCGGCCTGCACGGGCCCGCCCTGAGCAAGATGGTGGCCAAGGCGCAAACCATCCTGATCCCGGTGCTGCCCTCGCCGATCGACATGCGTGCCGCAACCGATTTCATTGCCGAGATCCGAAACTGTGCCCCGGTGGCGCACAAGCGCGCCAAGCTGGCCCTGCTCGCAAACCGCTCAAGGGACTACACCAACATCTACTGGGAGCTGGACGATTTCCTGAGCCGCCAGCGCATCCCGTTCCTGACCATGCTGCGCGACAGCCAGCACTACATCCGGGCGGCTGAACGCGGGCTCGGAATTTTCGAGATGGCGCCTGCGGCCACCGCGGTAGACCGCGAACAGTGGCAGCCCATCATCAAATGGGTGAAGAGCAAACGCAGCCAGCCGTAGCCCCTGTCCAACGCGTGCAAAGCGGCACCTTGCATCGACGGCCTAAGGCCGACCGTGTGGTGGTCGAAAAGGCGAAGCGCACGCTGTACCTGTACCGTGGCCAGGAATGCCTGAAGAGTTACCCGGTGGCCCTCGGCCAGCGTCCCAGCGGGGCCAAGTGCCGCTCCGGTGACCTGCGCACGCCGGAAGGCCGCTACACGTTGGACTGGCGCAATCCCGACAGCAAGTATTTCCGTTCCATCCATATCTCCTACCCGAACGCACGGGAACTGCAGGAAGCTCACCGCACAGGCCAGGACCCGGGTGGCGAAATCATGATTCACGGTGCACCGCAGAATCCGGCTGAACAGGCCCGCATGCTTGGCAAAGGCGCCGACTGGACGGCGGGCTGTATCGCCCTTCACAACGAGCACATGCAAGAAATCTGGGATGCGGTGGAGGATGGAACGCCGATCGAAATCCTGCCCTGATCGGCCAGGCAGGTTTGTGGAACTGGCCTACGTCTGCATGTGCGCCGATGCAGGGGCGCCAAGCGGTCGGTCCCTGCGGCTCAGCAGGTAGATGGCAAGCAGCACGGCCGGCACACCGAGCAGGCCGGCATACAGGAAGAAATGGATGTAGCCGAAATCGTCCACGACTTTTCCGGAAAAGCCGCCGATGAATTTTGCCGGCAGCAGCATCAGGGAACTGAACAGCGCGTACTGGGTGGCCGTGTAGGCGCGGTTGGTGAGACTGGACAAGTACGCGATAAAGGTGGAGCCCGCGATGCCACCACTCAGGTTGTCTGCCGTGATGACCACGGCCAGCAGCAGGATCTCGGGTCCCTGGGTGGCCAGCCAGGCAAACACCAGGTTGGTGACGACCACCAGCACTGCGGCCACGATCAGCATGCGCAAAATTCCATAACGCATTACAAGCACCCCGCCCAGCAAGGCGCCCACGATCGTGACAATGACCCCGAAGGTCTTCGACACCCAGCCGATCTGCTCGTCCGTGAAGCCCATGTCGACATACAGCGGGCCGGTCATGACTCCCATGGTGATGTCGCTGATGCGAAACAGCCCGATGAACAGCAAAATGACCAGCGCCATAAGGCCATTGCGGCGAAAGAACTCCACGAAGGGCTGGACTACGGCCTCGACGAACCAGCGGCCCAGCCGAAGCAGCCCGCTCGCCTGTGCGTCCCCGGACGGTGCACGCGGCGGATGCTCGGGTTCTGCCACCACCAGCGTGGTAATCATGCCCACTAGCATGAAGCAGCCCATGATGAAGTAGGCGGTGTTCCAGGAATAGTTTCCCGCAATGATCAAGGCACCTCCCCCAGCCAGGATCATGCCCAGCCGGTAACCCATCTGGTAGGTCGCCGCCATGGCGCCCTGCATATCATCGGCCACGGCCTCAATGCGCCAAGCATCGATGCTGATGTCCTGCGTGGCCGACGCGAAGGCGACCAGCAGGGCGGCCAGCACCAGCATGCCCAACTGCGCCCCTGGGGTGTTGCTGGCCATCAGCCACAGCCCGACCAGCACCCCGATCTGGGCGAGCAGCATCCAGCTGCGGCGCTGTCCCAGCCAGCCAGTCAGAAGCGGCAGTTGCAGGCGATCGACCAGAGGGGCCCAGGCGAACTTAAATCCGTACAGGATGGCCACCCATGAGACGTAGCCGATGGTGGTGCGATCAATCCCTTCGCGGCGCAGCCACACGGACAGGGTGCCAAACACGAGCAGCAGGGGCAGACCTGCGGAGAATCCCAGAAACAGCATGGCCAGGACCCGGGGCCGGGTATAGACGGCAAAGGCTTGACTCCACTGCCGGGTAGTTTCGCGTACTGAACTCAAATGGATATATCGTAGTGCATAGTGAGCGGGGCATGATCGGTGAACCTTTGCTTGGTGTAGATGTACGCCTGTCGGA
>VXPJ01000080.1 GCA_009839635.1 Pseudomonadota bacterium | reverse complement strand
GTGATCGGCGTGGGCGAGGGTAGCTGGCCGGCGTTGGTCGAACACCTGCAGCAACTTACAGACCTCCCAAACGACGACGTCCAGCAGCACTTGCGGGGCACGCGCAAGTACGGCGTGGCCTTCGAGGGATGGGGGCGATGCGACCAGGACTTCACGCACTTTTTCTCGCCGAAGGATGTCGCCTACGCCTACCACCTGTCGGCCGATTATCTTGCCGAACTCCTGTACGAGCGCACACGCGCGCAGCACATCGATGCGAAGGTCCTGGACATCACGCGCATCGAGGGCGGGGCCGAGGTCACCTTCGAGGGCCGTGAGCCCGAACGTTACGATCTGGTCTTCGATGCCCGTGGCTTCCCCCGCGAGCTGAACCCGAAGGACCACATCGACATCTCGTTCATTCCGACCAACACCGCCTGCATTCGCCGCTGCCCGACACTCTTCGATGCCAAGCGCGACGGTCCGGTGCTGCAACACACCTACACCCGGGCTGTGGCGCGTCCACACGGCTGGGTCTTCGTAATCCCGCTTACGGTACACACGTCCTACGGCTACATCTTCAACCGCGATCTCAGCGAACTCGACGAAGTGCAGGCGGATTTCGATGCCTTCCTCGAGAGTGACGGCGTAAGCGAATTCGAGCCGCGCTCGGTCATCCCGTTCCCCAACTTCGTGAACCGCAGGATCTACGATGGCGCGATCGCGCGCATCGGCAATGCGGCGGCCTTCATGGAGCCGCTCGAGGCCACTGCCATCGTCTCCGCGCAGATCCAGATCGGCATGATCCTGCATATGCGCCTGAACCGCCCGGGCGAATATGCCGACGGCGATGCCGAGGCGGTCAACCGGTTTCTGGTCAACAACATGCTCTGTTACGGGCTGTTCGTCGGCTGGCACTATTCCTGCGGCTCGAAGTTCGACAGCCCCTTCTGGCAGCATGCCAAGGATCACGTCTGGCCGTCGCACAGCACAGCCGCAGCCCCGGAGGCGGTGGACTGCAAGGCGCTCGCCCAGTTCAACGAGATGCTCGAGTTCCTGAAGCGCCCGGACCTCAGTGAGGCAGACTGGGCGCGCATGTGCGCGGTGCCGCTTACCAGCTATGACCAGATGGCCCGGGGACTGGGCTGCTAGTACCCGTCGAAGGCCCTTCCAAAGCCGTGATCGGGGAGCCATATCCCTGTCCGCGCGGCAGCGAAACCAGTTGGGGTATCCCATTGCAGTCCCTGTGGGGCCCATGCATGCACAGCGCCTGTAACCTTGCAAAATTGAAGTGTTACTTCAAATTTACAAGGATGACTGCCCAAGACTCTTTCCAGATGGGGATGTGGGGGACGCGCTGCATGAATTGAGACAGGTGCATTTTGACTGTGAATCCGATACATTCCCCCCTCAAATGAAGTGGATGACATCAAGGAAGAGGCAGCAGGCATGATGAGAATTACACTGGCCATCGCGGCACTGAGCCTGCTGATCGCAGGCTGTGGAGGCAGTCCCCGGCATAAACCGCCTGACACCCCGGAGTACCATGCGATCCAGGATTACGAGCGGATTGCCGGGAACGCCAACCTACTGCTCTCGACAGACCGGATCAACTGGGTGCCGGGACGGAGCGAGGCTGAACGGGTTTCCGTGGAATGCAAGGGATTGTACTGCTCTGTGGGTTACTCGGCATACATCCGCGCAAACAAGGTGTACAGCCTGGTGCCCGAAGAAATCACGATCCTTGCAGACACCAACGGCATCAACACGGGAATCGAGTATCTCACCAACAGATTCAATGATCTGCACAGCTATGCGGGGTGGATGGAGCACAGCTTCTTCGCATCCACGGTGGTGCTTTTCAAGCACGATATCGATCCCGACCAAGGCGTGATCCAGACATACGGCACCATTGCTGGCGTCGCGACCATGACCAATCCCGTCACAGAAGCCACCTGGACCGGCTTTGCGACGGCCAGGGACCACAACATCGCAACGGACATGGAATCCGTGGTGGTCGGTGATGCCAGCATATCGGTGCGCATCGACGATGAGGTGCTGGCGGACGTTCGCCTGACGGGCCTGACCAATTCCACAACCGGGCAGGCATATGACGACATGATCTTTGAGGACATGTCCGTAACGGACGGGGAGTTCAGCCGCTATCATGCCGACGACAACCGCCTGTCGGGAGCCTTCTTCGGTCCCAGCCACGAGGAAGTGGGCGGCGTGTTTGATCACCCCGAGGGCCTGGTCGGCGCATACGGTGGCAGCAAGGTTGCCAAGTAAACACTAGTTGGGGAAGGCAGCAAAATCATCCTCTCTTTAAAAGCGTTGCATCGGCTGCAAATTTTGAATTCCCATCCGCCGCAGGATGGAACGAGAGGTTCCATGGACGGTCCAATAGAACAGGAAAAATTCTGTTCTCTTTCGACTTCTGATGCGTCTCTGGACTCTCCATCCTCTTTATCTTGATTCCAAGGGTCTGGTCGCACTCTGGCGCGAGGGTTTGCTGGCCCAGGCAGTGCTGCAAGGCCAAACGAAAGGCTACCTGAACCATCCCCAGTTGCAGCGCTTCCGCGATACCTCAAAGCCAGAAGCATTCATTGCCCGGTATTTGAAGACTGTGTATGACGAGGCTTGTCGGCGGGGCTACTCGTTTGACGCATCCAAGCTCGTGTATACCCGGTCGCGTGGAACCATTGCGGTCACCCGGGGACAGCTTGTGTTCGAACGTGCCCACCTACAGAAGAAACTGCAGATGCGTGATCCCAAGTGGCTGGCACAACATCCGATCGGTGATGCTGCACACCCGCTGTTTCGCATCGTGCCAGGGGACGTGGGGGATTGGGAAAGGGCGCAGGCCGGCTAGTTGTCTAACCGGTCAGGCGAAAATTGATTTCGGTAAATTTCGCGCCGGTTGCTCACCCGCACTACAAGTACACGCAGAGCATCATCCTCGATGTCACAAATCACCCGGCAATCCCCTACCCGGTAACACCAGAGACCACCCAGCGGGCCAGTTAGTGCCTTGCCCGCGCCGCGCGGATTTTCTGTTCCGGCGATGCGCCGATCCATGAAATCGACAACGCGCCGAGCCATTTGCCTGTCAATCTTACGGAGCTGCCTCCTAGCCGTGTCGGCGTACTCAATCTTCCAGGTCAAGATCTTGCCTTACCTCAGCCGACGAATGTACCTGCTCTTGGCCTTTGCGGACACGTTCCAGCACGTCAGCGGCAAGATAGTAGTCCTCCATCTCCTCAATACCCTGCTCAATCATTTCTCGCAAGTAGTACGCCTTGGTGCGCCCGGTTTGCGAGGCGAGATGATCGAGCCTTCGCTCGGTTTCCGGGGTCAGACGAATGGAAGTCGCCATATCACGATTTCTCCTTCAATACATGTATTCATTGTATCACAAAATTGCTGTGCTGTTCGTCTGCTAACGCTGAGAAAGATCGGGAACAAAATCTGTGGGTCGCGGTCAAAAGTATTGGCAAAACAGGTGGTTCCATGCCTGCTCGGGGCTTGCTAGAGAGAAGTTTTTACTCCCGATAGCTTTAAAAATCGGGAGTAAAACTGACTCCCGATAACTTTAACTATCAGGACTAAAATTGTAAAGCGGACCCTTCTTGCTAGCTTCGATTGCATCGCTCCGCGCCGCCAATTCATACTCTAGGCCATCGATAACCTGCTAATTTACATTGATTTTCTGGAGCTAATTGGCCAGGGTTTAGTCAGGCCAGCCTCTAGGAATCCAAGCAGGAGCAAAAAGTTTTTACTCCTGATAACATCAGGCAAAATTGACATTCGGTCACTTCCCGTCCACTTAGGATACCTGTAGACCGGGCCCACGGACCGACTCATGCAGGCCCCAACCGGGCTGCATGAAAGACTGCCTTCCATGGTATTGCATGGACCGGCCTTGCTGTCAGGCCTAACTCCGCTGTTGCAGTTCAGCGAGTTTCGCGGCTCCGCTTCGTTTGGCCAGCAGCCGCTCTCCGTAGCGATACACCATGGATGTGCTCTTCCAGCGCCCGGCCTGCAGGATGGCCGGCAACTCGATTCCACTGGCGATCATGTCCTGTGTCGCACCCACCCGGGCACTGTGTCCTGAAAGACCTTCCACTACATCGTCTCCCAGGCCTGCAGCCTTGGCCATGCCCTTGAAGATGCGTGGCACCTGGCTGTCGTCGAGCCTTGCACCGAGCTGGCCACTCTTTCGAATGGACCGGAACAGGCGTCCCCGGCTCAGCCCGCTTCGCGAAAGCCATGCCTTCACCAGCCGGAGGGTATCCGGGGCCAGGTACAGTAAGGCGCCTTCACCGTTCGGATCAGTCTTGCCGCGCTGTACCAGCACGGTGCCCGAGCCGTCCACTTCCGCCAACAGGTCCGAGACCTCCAGGGCTACCAGTTCCGATCTGCGCAAGAGCGTGTCATAAGCGACCGCCAGCAAAGCTCTGTTCCTGTCATCGATCAGGCGCTCCCCGCAGGCCTCAATCATGCGCTCTCGCAACGGCCAGGTCAGCCCCTGCACCTGTTCCTGGCGCCGGCCTTTCTTCCGGTGCATGCGCTGCAAGGCTAGCTTCACACCGGTTCGTTTTAAAGGGTTATGCAGGCCAACGGCCTTGTGGACGGTGGCAATGCTGAAGACGTAGCGGCGCACCGTAGCCGGGGCGCGCACTTTGGCCATCGCATCGATATAGGCTACCAAGGCATCCGTTCTGGCCGGCAAGACACTTAACCCTCTTGCTTCACACCAGTCGGCGAAGATCTCGACATCCGAGCGGATCGCCCGCTCGGTGTTGTCGCTGAACGCCCCTTTGGCGTCCTTCAGGTAGGTGGACAGGCGCTCACCCAGCATCTGATCGGGTACGGCACAACTGGCGAGTGCCTCAAATCCTTGTCGGGCTGCTGGACGCATGAGTGAACCTCCTTATCACTGGTACAAGCCCCGAAAGTTTACTCCCGATTTTTAAAGTTATCGTGAGTTATTTGTCGAGGGGTAGCTATGCACGGGAGAGGCAATCAAAGGAACACAGCAGAAAGGGAGTTTCGGTTTCACCGATTCATAAACCTCATTCCACAACCTTGCAAGTCAGACCGAAGAGACACAGTTGCCACCACCTTCCTGCTAATCATGCTCGCCCTTTTGGCCGTAGATGCACAGGCGGAGCCTGCTGAGTGCAGTGACAGTACTCTTACGACGCAGTCACCAGTTGCAAACGAGGAAAGTACCACTTCGACGACGGACATCAGTACCAGTGTCGACGGCGTCAAGATATCGACCTCGACGGATGCAGAGTCGGGCATCAACAACGTGCATCACGGTGACGGCGATATCACCATCAACGTAGCAAACAGCTGTGTCGAGACCACGGGCGCCGGGGCCAGCGGAGATGCGGCCAGTGCGATCCTTGCCACCAGCAATAGTGATACCGACCCCAAGACGAATGAAGGCGATGTGACCATCGATGTGCGAAGCAGCACGATCACGACCACCGGGCGGTACTCCAAGGGCGTCGTCGGCCACCATAACCACGAAGGTGGCATCGACATCGACGTGGATGACTCGGCGATCAAGACGACGGGTGAATATGCCCACGGCGTCTATGGATATCATCAGGGCACCAACGACATCGACATCGATGTCAGGGACAGCACGATCACGACGGAGGGCCGCCGGGCCCGCCCCATCCAGGGCTTTCACATAGGCACTGGCGACGTCAACATATACGTGGAGGATACCGTCATTTCGACAACGGAGGGCGAGATTACCGGGAATGAGGGCCAGTTTGCAGTGGGTATCCGCGGCTACCAGGCGCGCGCGTCTTCTGCAGGCGCTGGCACAGGGGATGTCAACATCACGCTGGACAACGTACGCCTCACGACCCTGGCGCAGCCCCTCATCGGCTATTCCGATGGCCTTGGCGATGTCACGATCGATGTGCGCAACAGCATCATCCGCTCGACGAACCGGTTTGCCTACGGGACCTACGGCCAGCATTACGGCACCGGCGATACGACTGCAGGCGATATCGACATCGATATCGACAACACCCTCATTTCCACGGTGGGGGACAACGCCTACGGGATCTACGGCCTGCAGGACAATTCCCTGGCTGTTGGCAACGTGGATATCGATGTCTGGAACAGTCCCATTACGACCCTGGGGGCCAATGCCCACGGCATCTTCGCTCTGCACGAAGGCGGCCATCGAAACGACAAGGAGGGGACGTTCAACATCACCGTTCACAGGGGGACTGTGATTCATGCCAGCGGCACGGATTCCAGCGGGGTGAAGATCGGCTGTCTCGTCCTCAACTGTCGCAGCAGCACCGGCGACACCATTCATGACGCCACGCGGGTGGGGGACGACGGTTATCGCCAGCAGACGGTCACCGTGAACGGACGCGTCTGGGGCGATGAGGCGGGCGTGTACCTGGCCGGCGGCGGCAAGGTAGTCATCGGGCCGAGCGGCAGCGTGGGTGCGGCTTCCGGCATTGCGATTCTTGCCACGGGTACCGTACCGGAAGATACCACGGATCCAAACAACGTCATCCCGGCCATGCCGCCGAGACTGCGGGTCGACCTGAACCTTGAGGGGACCCAGGTAGCGGATGCCTTGGGCGACAACTGGATCGTCAACGACGGCGGCGAGACCACCATCGCGGTCAACGGCACCGTGCTGCATGACGGGGCTCGCGGTGCGACGGGCGCTACTGCACCGAACGGCGCCTGGAACGTTTCGATGCGAAGCGAAGGGGTCACCGTAGACCGCACCGACCCGGACAACTGGGTCATCACCGAGCCGGCTACAGGGGTGGTCCTGGACCGCGACTTCTCGGTCGAGGACTTCCGGGAAGCGAACCGGCCGCCTCAGCCCCCCAGATCGTGGAGGTGGAAGTGCCTGGGCCCCCGGCACCGCCAGTGGAGATCCCGACGATGGTAGAGGAATACGCCCCCCGATCGGCGGTCTACGAGGCGCTGCCCGATTTCCTGTCCAGCCTGCAACGCTGGGACGCTGCGAGCCAGCGGCTGATGATCCCGGAGTCCTCCCTATGGGTCCAGCTGCTGGCGAGTACCGGCACGCAGGGGTTCGAGCGCTCTTCCACGGGACTGGAATACAACTCTGACAGCCTGGGCGTGCAGCTTGGCGGAACCACACAGGTCAATGACAACCTCGACATGGGCGTGGCCCTGCACCACGTGGCAGGCTCTGCAAGCGTGAACGCACCCACGAAAGGTGGCAGCCTGCATGTGGAAGGGCTGGGTGTAGCAGTAGAAGCACTGTGGTCGCTTGAGCGCGATTGGTACGCGAACGCGCGCTTCTCGATCACAGATTATGAGGTGGACCTGTCCTCGGACGAGGCCGGGCGCCTCAAGTCCGAGCTCGAGGCCCTGGGGCACACGCTTGGGCTGGAGGCCGGGAAACGCATGCAGATCCGCGATGCCTTGCACTGGACCCCGCGCACCTGGCTGGAGCGCTCGCGCATCACGCTCGACGGCTTCACCGACACGGTCAACTCAAGGGTGTCCTTCTCCGACAAGAACCGCCTCACGGGCGGCATCGGCGTGCTGCTCGAAACCCCTGCCATCAGCGGCTCGCTCGACCTCGAACAGCGCTTCGGCAACACCAAGCACACGACGCGCATCTCCGGCGAGGAACTGGGGGCCAAGCCCGCACAGCGCAGCCTGCTGCTGGGCCTCAAAAGCACGTGGTTGCGGGGCGCACTCAGATACAGTGCGGAGTTCAACGTGCGGAACGAGCTGGGTTCAGGCGGGGAAGAGTATGCCGGGTTTATACAGGTGGGGATGGATTATTAAGGCGTCTGCTACTTGAAAGCCTGGGAATGCATCCTGACTGACTGCTGAGAACCTCCCGTAGCCCGGGCCGGGGGCCTTCCTCAACCGAGTCCAGACATCAGCGGTGAAGGAATGCGCCCGGTCCGGATTTTTTACCTGAATACGGGCTGCACGCCTGACTGGAACGCCTACCAACCGAGGCCGTGTAGTAGAACTATGTCCGTCTCTCTACGGACACATATGGCAACCTGGGAATCCTCACCTTGTGAATAAGCTCAAGGGGACGGGAGAGGTATCCCGGCCACAGGTCAGCGCCCGTTGTAGGGCACCAGCAGGGAGCGCCCGGTCATGGCCTTGGGCTTTCGAATCCCCATCAACTGCAGTATGGTCGGGGCGACATCACTGAGACCTCGCCCGTTGGCAAGATCCCAGTTGCCCTCATCGATCACCAGACACGGCACCGGGTAGGTGGTGTGCTGGGTGTGCGGTTCACCCGTGTGCGGGTTGACCATCTCATCGCAATTGCCGTGATCGGAGGTCACCACCACCGAGATGCCTTGCTCCACCGCGGCATCGAGCACGCGCCCGGCATGGATATCGACGGCCTGCAGGGCTGCGATCACCGCCTCCTTCTTGGCCGTATGCCCGACCATGTCGCCGTTGGCGAAGTTGGTCACCACCAGGGCGTAGGCGTCGTTGCGGATCGCCTTGATCACCTCGTCTGCAACTTCCTCGGCACTCATCTCGGGCTGCTGGTCGTAGGTGTCGACCTTGGGCGACGGGATGATCTTGCGGTCCTCGCCCTCGTAGGCCTCCTCGTGCCCGCCGTTGATGAAATAGGTCACGTGCGGGTACTTCTCGGTTTCCGCGCAGTGGAACTGGTGCATGTCGAGCTTGCTGATGATCTTGGCGAGGTTGGTGTCCGGGCGCCGTGGCGGGAACACCACCGGGCCGAGGAACTCCTTGCTGTATTTCGTCATCATGGTCAGACGCACCGGCTCGAAGCCCTCGCCGCGCTCGAAGGCCGAGAAGCCTTCCTTGGCGAGCGCCTTGCTGAGCTGCAGCGGGCGGTCGTTGCGAAAATTGCAGAAAATCACCGAGGCGCCCGCACCCATGGGACTCGCCTCCGGCAATACGGTCGGCACGATGAATTCATCGGTCTCGCCGCGCTCGTACGCGTTCAGGATCGCGCTTTTGGCATCTTCAGCCTGCTCGCCCTCACCGCGCACCAGGGCGCGCCAGGCCTTTTCCGTTCGATCCCAGCGCCGGTCGCGGTCCATCGCGAAATAGCGGCCCATGACCGTGGCGATCACACCGTCGGCCTTGTTCAGGGCCCGGTTCAGGCGTATCAGGTATTTTCTGGCACTCTTGGGCGGGGCATCGCGCCCGTCCGTGATCAGGTGCAGCATTGGGCGGGTGTCGTGGTCGCGGCACAGCTTGATCAGGGCGATGATGTGGTTGATGTGCGAGTGTACGCCGCCGTCCGAGAATAGACCGATCAGGTGCACGTGGCCATCGTTTTTCTTGCCCTTCTTGATGGCGCGAACCAGCGGCGACATCTCGAACAGGCTGCCGTCGGCAATGGCCTCGTTGATGCGGATCAGGTCCTGGCGTATGACCGAGCCGCAGCCGATGGTCATGTGCCCGACCTCGGAGTTGCCCATCTGTCCGGGTGGCAGGCCGACCGCTTCGCCTGAGGCCTCCAGCACGGTATGCGGGTAGCTGGAGAAATAATGATCCAGGCGCGGGGTCTGCGCGTGCATCACGGCATTGTTGGCCTTGCTGGGATTCACGCCGAAGCCGTCCAGGATCACCAGCAGGACACGCTTACGAAGCTTGATCGGTTTTTTCACGAAAAACGTGGTGAATTGAAAGTCGGCAATTATGCACCAAATGCCAGGGGGTGTCTGCTAGCCTAGTCGGGGGATTCCTTCGTATCCTCCTCGTCCTCCAGGGGCTTCACCGGGGCCAGTTCGGCGGCCTGTTCCTCGGGCGAGAGCGGCACCGCACCCGGAGCACTGGGCGCCTGTGCACCCTCGGCTGTGACGGGCTCTGCATCGGGCAGGGGATCGTCCACTTCCTTGGGCGTGACCAGGCGCGAAAACGCGAGGCCCATCTCAAACAGGATCCACACCGGGATGGCGAGCAATACCTGGGAGATGACATCGGGTGGGGTCAACAGCATGCCGACCACGAAGGCGGCGACGATCACGTAGGGGCGCTTGGCAGCCATCTTGTCCGGGGTGGTCACGCCCATGCGCACCAGCACCAGGGTCACCACCGGCACCTCGAACGCCGCACCGAAGGCGATGAAGATCTTCATGACGAAATCGAGATAGCGCCCGATGTCGGTCATCACCGCAACCCCTTCCGGGGCCACCGCCGTGAAAAAGCCGAACATCAGGGGGAAGACGACGTAGTAAGCGAACGCCATGCCGACGTAGAACAGCACCGAGCTCGACAAAAGGATCGGGAACACCAGCCGTTTCTCGCTGCTGTACAGGCCCGGGGCGACGAACGCCCAGCCATGGTAGAAGATGATCGGCACAGCCAGCACCAGGCTGACCAGGAAGACCAGCTTGAACGGGGTCAGAAACGGCGAGGCCACCTCGATCGCGACCATGGTGCTGGCCTCGGGCAGGTGTGCCATCAGGGGCCCGGCGAGCCAGCCGTACAGGGTGTTGGCAAACGGGAACAGCACGATCAACATCGCGAACACGCTGCCGACGATCCACATCAGGCGCGAGCGCAGCTCGTAGAGGTGCGTGAGCAGCGTCTCGTGCTTGGAATCGGTGGCCGCGGGCTCAGTCGCCATTGGGCTTCTCGGCGGTCGGGGCGGGCTTTGTGTCGGAAGACTCGATCTGCTTTTCGACGGCGGCGACCAACGAGTCATCATCGTCGTCGTCTTCGAAGTCCTCCTCGATCTCGCGCTGCGTGTCCTTGAGGATGGATTTCAGCTCGCCGATCTCGGACTGCTGCTTCTCCAGCATCTCCTTGAGTTCGCTGGCGCGGATCTCGGATTCGATGTCGGCGCGAAAGGCGGTCAGGGTGCGCTTGGCCTTGCCGAACCAGTGACCCGCCTGGGCGGCCAGGCGCGGCAGGCGTTCGGGGCCGACCACCAGCAACACCACCACCATGATCAGGGCAAGCTCCCAGAAGCCGAAATCGAACATGATTCGGGGAAGTTATTCTTTCGGCGGGGCTTTCTCGGCCTTGGGCTCTTCGGGCTCGCTGTCGTCTTTGACGGATTTCTTGAAGTTCTTGACCGCGCTGCCGATGTCCCCGCCAATGTTGCGCAATTTTTTCGTGCCGAATATCAGCACGATGATCAACAGTACGATCAATAACTGCCAGGGGCTGATTCCCATAACGTGTACTCCGGTTCGCTCAAATAAATGTCCGGGCTCAACGTGAGCGCTCGCGTTGTGCCTTCTCCACAAGTCCCGAGGTCCCGAACCTGCGCTCGATCTCGTCCAGCACCGCGCCGGGACCCAGGTCCCGGTAAGCCAGCAGCACCAGGCAGTGAAACCACAGGTCGGCCACTTCGTGGACCAGGTGCTCGGGATCCCCGCCGGCCGCTTCCACAGTCTCTTGCGCTTCCTCGCGGACCTTGTCAAGCATCGCCTCGAGTCCGCCCGCATACAGTCGGGCCACGTAGGAGTCCTCGGGCGAGGCCTGCTTGCGAGCCTCAAGGGTCTCGGCAAGTCGGTGCAGGGTGTCGTCGGTGCTCATCTTGTGTTCGCCAGGCTGCGGCCCCCTACAGTACCACAGGCCCGGCCTGCGCCTCTATTATAGCGCCTTTGGGAAAACCCCGTTCAGGGGCGCACGACGATGCCTTTCGAGGCCATGTAGGCCTTGGCCTCGCCGATCGTGTATTCCGCGAAATGAAAGATGCTTGCTGCGAGCACCGCATCGGCACACCCCTCGGTGACCCCCTCGGCTAGATGCTCCAGGGTGCCAACCCCGCCGGAGGCGATCACCGGAATCCCGACGGCCTCGCTGACGGCCCGGGTGAGCTCGAGGTCAAAGCCTTCCTTGGTGCCGTCGCGGTCCATGCTGGTCAGCAGGATCTCGCCGGCCCCGAGCGCCTCCATCTTGCGCGCCCAGCCGATCGCCTCGATCCCGGTCGGCTTTCGCCCGCCGTGGGTGAACAGCTCCCAGCGAAGCGCCTCACCCTCGGCACTTACACGCTTGGCATCGATGGCGACCACGATGCACTGCGAGCCGGTCTTGTCACTGGCTTTTTGCACGAACTCGGGGTTGAACACCGCCGCGGTGTTGATGGCGACCTTGTCGGCCCCGGCATTGAGCAGAGTGCGGATGTCCTCGAGCTTGCGGATGCCCCCGCCCACGGTCAGCGGGATGAACACTTGGGCCGCCACCTGCTCGACCACGTGTACCATGGTGTCGCGCTCATCGGAGCTTGCGGTGATGTCGAGGAAGGTGATCTCGTCGGCCCCCTCGGCATCGTAGCGTCGGGCCACCTCGACCGGGTCCCCGGCATCGCGGATGTCGACGAACTGCACGCCCTTGACCACGCGACCGGCATCGACGTCCAGGCAGGGGATGATGCGTTTGGCGAGTGACACGATTGGGCGAGGTGTGAAATCCAGAGGTTCAGGCGACTTCGCTGAAATCAATAGGCGTTAATGCCTTTGTGTCCACCGATTGGCGCGCCTTCCACAGATCGTAGCTCTCCTGCAAGGTAAGCCAGCTTTCTGCGGAGCCACCCAAGACCCTGGACAGCCGCACAGCTATTTCCGGCGAGACTCCAGCAACACCGTTCAACAAGCGACTGAAGGTACTGCGTGCAACGCCGAGTCGGTCGGCGACTTTATTCGCGGTAATTTCTGCGAACGGCTCAATGTACGTGCGTCGGATCAAAGCACCCGGGTGCGGTGGGCCATGTGGCTGAACCGTCATCAGTGGTAGTCCTCAGCGTGGCGCGCTAGGGTTGCGCCTCATCGGCAAGCGCCTGAGCATGCCTGAGCTCGATCGTGCCCTCGTACAGAGCGCGTCCTACGATCACCCCGACGATACCTTCCTCGTCGGCCTCGCAAAGGCGCTTGATGTCCGCCTCATCAGTCACCCCGCCGGAGGCAATCACGGGGATGTGGATTTTGCTCGCGAGTTCCACCGTGGATTCGACATTCATGCCCTGCATCATGCCGTCGCGGCTGATGTCAGTGAAGACGATGGCAGCCACCCCATCCGCCTCGAAATGCTGCGCCATGTCGATGGCATCGTGGTTGGAAAGTTTCGACCAGCCGTCGATCGCGACCTTGCCGTCTCTCGCATCGAGCCCGACGATGATGTGTCCAGGGAACTCCAGGCACAGGTCGTTTACGAAGTGCGGGGCACTGACCGCGCGCGTGCCGATGATGACGTACTGCACGCCGATGTCCAGATACGCCTGCACGGTGTCCTCATCGCGAATGCCGCCGCCCGCCTGGATCGGGATGTCGGGATGCTTTTCAGCGATCTCCTGGATGATGGAGGCATTGCGGGGCGCACCGGCAGATGCGCCATCGAGGTCGACGATGTGCAATCGTCTTGCACCTTCCTCGACCCAGCGATCTGCAATCGCCACCGGATCCTCAGAGAACACGGTGACATCGTCCATGGCGCCCTGGCGAAGGCGCACGCACTTGCCGTCCTTAAGATCAATTGCAGGGATGACCATCATCGCGAAAATCTCTCAGTGGCAGCCAGACTCCCCGTCCCAACGGATGAAGTTCGAAAGCAATTTGAGGCCCGCGCCGGCACTTTTCTCCGGATGGCACTGCATGGCGAAGACGTTGTCCTTGGCGATCGCGGAGGTAAACGGCAGGCCGTAGTCGGTGGTGCCGGCAACCAGCGCCGCATCTTCGCAGGCGACGAAGTAGCTATGCACGAAATAGAAATAACTGGATGGAGCGATGCCTTCCCAGAGCGGGTGTGCCTGATCCTGGCGCACGGCGTTCCAGCCCATGTGCGGAACCTTGTAGCGGTCCGTGCCCGCACCCACGGAAACATGATCACCGAAATACTTCACGCTGCCTTCATACAATGCCAGGCATCCGGTGCCCTGGTTTTCCTCGCTGTCTCGCATCAGCACCTGCATGCCCATGCAGATGCCGAGAAACGGCTTGTTGCGCGCAGCAGAGAGCACAACCTCCTCCAGCCCATGCACCTTTAACGCCTGCATGCAGTCCTGAGCTGCCCCCTGGCCGGGAAATACCGCCCGGTCGCAGGTATCAATCACCTCGGGGTTCGAGGTCGTGAACACGCGGTCGGCCGGGCCGGCCACGTGCTCTAGCGCCTTGACCACAGAATAGAGATTTCCGATACCGTAATCAATGATCGCGATCTTACTCATGAGGGCGCATAAAACATGCTGGAATGTGCGGTATAAGCTCGAGTTAAGATTCCCGGTCTTGTACAGGCTATGCTTTCCAAGAGCCGCCTTTCACCAACCCTGAGATTTCTTCCGGCAACCAAACATAACCTGAGGTACAGACTTGCATAACGGGGTGACGATTTTCAGGCTTAGCCATATTCATTTGAAATTATGGGAGCCATCTCCCTGCCAGTACAAGCCACTTCTATCCAAAGATGAGGTCACATTATCTGGGGTCGAATTTATTAGGGGATTTTCCCGGGGGAATAGCCCTGCTTGTATTAGTTGAACCCAAATTACACTTATCACCGCAAGCGTCGCTGCGACAAGAAGTGGCACAGAAAAGCCTATCAAAATTTTTACCAGAGTTTTTTGCTGTCTCATTTGGACATCTAAATCACGCTGTTTTTCCGA
>VXPJ01000147.1 GCA_009839635.1 Pseudomonadota bacterium | reverse complement strand
CCTGAGTGAACCGTGCCTTGCCTCAAGTGATGGCACAGAATAAATCGCATAGTAAAGAGGGCTGATTTCAGGATTTGCTTTCTGGAATCCTGGTCATGCAGTTCTGTTATCCCGAACGCAGGAAGTCCCTGACTCCAAACCGGGTTCTGTGGTAATTCGTGGAAGATTCCTACGTAGTTTGTGCTCCAGATGTCCTGGCAGATATTTTGCTCAAACTTCTCGTTAGAGTTTACCGGCAATTTCCTATTGACCGGTGCGAGTGTACAATGCCACTCATACTGTGAAGCGAAATAGAGACTAAGTTAATGGTGTCCGCCTTGAGTGGGTTGACGAACGATGACTTTGCTTACCAGGCAGAGGCTTTGCAAGGGGTATCTCGCACATTTGCCTTGACCATTCCGCAGCTTCCGGATGGATTATGTGATGTCGTCGGCAATGCGTATCTTTTATGCCGGATCACGGATACCATCGAAGACGAACCTGCACTCTCTGCAGAACAAAAACGTGAATTCTCAGAGCGCTTTGCCGAGATTGTTACAGGTCGGCAGGAGCCTGATTCCTTTGCACGTGATCTTGGGAAGCTATTGTCTTCGTCAACGACAGAAAGTGAGCACGACCTGATTGCACATACTGCTCGAGTGATTCGTATCACGAGGGGATTTAGTGATACTCAGCGCAATGCGCTTGAGCGCTGCGTGAAAATCATGTCGCGAGGAATGGCAGAATTTCAGCAAAGGGCAACGGTAAAGGGCCTGAATGACCTGCCTGACCTTGATCAATACTGTTATTACGTTGCCGGGGTCGTAGGCGAAATGCTCACCGAGTTGTTCTGCGATTATTCTGAAAAAATCAATGAGCGACGTGAGGAATTGCTTGCACTTTCAGTTTCTTTTGGTCAAGGTCTGCAGATGACAAACATACTGAAGGACATATGGGATGACCAGCGTCGTGGAGCGTGCTGGCTGCCACAGGACATTTTTCTTGCAGCAGGTTTCGAGTTGAGTTCCCTATCTTCCACGCAGAACGACCCTGGCTTTACCAAAGGGCTGTTTGAGTTGATAGCCATCGCCCGGCACCATCTTTCGAATGCATTACGATTCATAATGACTATCCCTCCTCGCGAAACCGGCATTCGTCTTCATTGCCTATGGGCGTTGGGGATGGCTATATTGACACTGCGTCGTATCCACGCGACTCCTGCATTCAGGAGTGGTCAAGAAGTGAAGATTTCGCGTCGCAGCGTGTGGATGGTCACTATTGTGACCAGTGTCGTGGTGCGGTCAAATCTGGCTTTGAAATTGCTATTCGGGATATTAACTTACAATCTTCCGCGAGTTGAAGGAAGGCACCTTGAGCAGGCAAGCTCATAAAAATGCATGCTGGCGATGAAATCACTGGCCACGATTTTTGCAGAACTGTGAGCAAAACTAGTTGAGAGCATACTCATGAATGGATTACCACAAGTGAATCCCCCTGATAGCCCGGATCAGGAGAGGCGGAAAATACGTGTGATTTTGGCTCAGCCACGTGGCTTTTGTGCTGGCGTAGACCGTGCAATCGCAATTGCAGAAGGGGCACTGAAACTTTATGAGCCTCCCGTTTACGTACGGCACGAAATTGTCCACAACCGCAGGGTTGTTGAAAACCTGAAAGCGAAGGGCGTACGGTTTGTAGAAGAAATTCACCAGATTCCAGACAATGCAATTGCCGTGTTCAGTGCTCATGGCGTGTCAAAAAAGGTTCAGCAAGATGCATCGGAGCGCGGCCTTGAGTCCCTTGATGCTACCTGCCCGTTGGTTTCCAAGGTGCACAAGGAAGGTCAGCGTTATGCTGCAAAAGGCTACGATGTGATCTTGATAGGTCACGAGAATCATCCTGAAGTTGAGGGCACACTGGGTCAAATCCCAGGGCCTGTCCATTTAGTCAGCGATACCCAAGACGTAGAGATGCTGGAAGTGGGTGACCCGGACAAGGTCGCTTATGTGACCCAGACTACCCTGTCGGTCGATGATACACGGGATATCATCAAGGCATTGAAGCAGAAGTTTCCTAACATTGCAGGTCCAAATACCAAGGACATCTGCTATGCGACCCAGAATCGACAAGCCGCTGTTCGTGCTCTTGCTGCCCAGGTTGATCTGATGCTGGTGGTAGGGGCCCACAACAGCTCCAATTCAAATCGCTTATGCGAAGTCAGCAATGACAGCGGTACACCGAGTCACTTGGTCGAAGACCCGGCAAAAATCGATCCTCTGCTGTTACAGGGAGTTGAGGCCATTGGAATTACGGCAGGTGCATCGACGCCTGAAGAACTGGTGCAGGAGTTGATTGGCAAGCTGAAGGAATTTGCCGATCTGGAAATCTCGAATATGGATGGAATTGTCGAGAATGTGCGCTTTGGTCTTCCGCCCTCCTTGCGGAACGTTATCCAAGCCGGATAACCGGGGGCTCGGCTGTTCAAGCACTGCCGCCCATAACTGCGGTGGTTCTTTGGCCCCGCGTTTTCAAGCCTTGAGTGCTGACTTGGCTAGAAGTTGTAGTTCAAGCGAAATTCTAAAAAGCTATCGCGTCGGATAGGGTCAAACTGAGTATCCTTTTTTTCTACATTGAACAGTGAAAAAAGTTCAAGATTTGCGGACCACTGATCAGAAATCCGGCGGCTGAACTCGATCACAAAGGCACTGGTGGAGTAGTCCCGGTCTTTCAGAAGGCTGGAGAAAATCTCTGTATTCTGGATATCATTGAATGCTACGCGTATGCCGATGAGTAGATCATCATCGAAAATGTTCGTTGCGTCCTTGCCTCGCTCATCGTAACACCACTCGCCAAGTACACCAAAATCAGCAGCCGTCCCGAGAATAGAATAAAACGTGTACTCCGCACCGATTACAAAAGCGGCATAGTCCTCCTCCACATAGCGCAAATTCTGGGAATCAGCGCGGTGAATGGCTTCAAGCTTGAACAACCACTCATCAGTAGTAAGCTGTGCATCTATGCCAAACTGGCGTATTTGCTCATAATGCGGGACCAACACCAGTTCCCCATCGCGTTGTTCGCTGATCTGGGGCCGCAAAAGAGGGTCCCTGCTGGTGCCATCAAAAAAACTCACACCTATATCGAAAGGCCCGAAGTTCTGGCTGTATCGAAGTGCAAAATCCATGTGCCATTCCTTTGCGCTACTTTCGTAGGAAGGATGGTCATCATCCACGACAAGTGATGAACGCAGGCGACCCTTGCGCCCTGGAAAGGTACGCTCCCGATGGTGCGGGAGGATAAATAGTTCAGCTGCACCCAAATTCCCGGACCAAGTGGCATGTGCCATGAGTTGGCCCAGTTCGACCTCTTCATCAGGATGCTCAATCAAATCGGTTTGGTTTATGATATCCACCAGGTGATTGGACTCAACAACCCCCCAGAACACCCGGTCTACGCCAAGGCGCAATTCCCACTCACCATCTCCAATTTCACCGAGTAGCAGGAAGTACGCCTCACGCAAGTCTGTATGGCTGCGGTCGGGATCTGCGCTGTCATGACGTAAGAACGGGATTAGGGTGAAACTCCAGCCATCGACACTCTCGAAATAAAATTCCGGTTCCAGAACGATCCCGCTGGCAAGGTCTGATTGGCCTGGATAGGCGGCATTTTCAGGGTACCAGCGATTTTCAAGCCTGGCCTGCCCGAAGATTTCGTAGTCAATTTCATGGCCTGTACATACTTGTGCACCCAAGGCCATGGCCAAAAGCCACGCCACCCGGGTCAGGATTTGCGGGCGACTGCGCAGCACGACATCAACGTATTCGTCTCAGCCCTGTTTTCGTGAAGTCACGATCATCTAGGTCAGTTTGAAACTGATAATCTGTCCAGGTAATCACTGTACTTTTCCCAGTCAAATGATTCACCATCGTCATCTGGCTAGCACGCCAGTAACGATCCAGATATAGCTTGTAGTCTGTCAGTGTAAGTGTTTTCAGATGAGCGTTTTTGCGGTCGTAGTACTCGATCTTCTGTGCTCGCAAAGCGTCCTTGTCTTGCCAGATCACTTGACGGCTGTAACTCGATTTTCTATTGACCGGGTACCGCTCCATGACCGTGCAGGTCAAATCTCCACAAGGCTCATCGCGCAGGTACCGGTACGTGAATTTTTCTACCTCAGGGCTGCTCATGTCTTCATAGGCAAACTCGCTTCCCATGAAAGAACCGGACTGGTTCGAAGAACTGATGCGTTTTACGCGTTTCAAGGCAGGTAAATAGAGCCATTGGTCGTCCGAGGTATCCTTGTGCCCGTGTATAAGCAATGCAGTCCCCTGGACGTCACGAGGGTTGTCAAAAACAAACAAGCTTTTATCCCCGTCTTCAGGTACTTCCAGGATTTTTACTCGAAGTTGGCGCTGGCTCTCCTGCCCCTGCTTGTTGCGAAGGATCATGGTTTGCTGGGCCGTTAGATTGCCAAAATCTTGGTCGCGTGCTTGAGTATCACGCGCAATTTTCAAACCTATTTCCTCCGGAGTCAGGGATTCCGAATACACAGGCACTCCGTAAAAGGTGGACAGGATCAGGTAGAGGACAGCCAGTCGCAACACTGATCGCAGGCGAGGGTGAGCACCAGTCATGAGTTCCTCCAATAGAGTGCAGTCGGCGATGCAGTGTGTGCAAGGAAGCACGAAAAGTTCATTAACCGTAGCATAGCAATGTCAAATATCACCATCAGGTAGGTTGGTTTCACCACTCGCTTGATTTTGATGCAAGTACATGGTCGGGCATCTTATAGCTCACACCGATCTCGTCGTATTGGGAAGCATTCAGGAGTTGCAGGAAGTTTTCCGATTTGATCAGTTGTACATCCTTGATCAGCCGTTCGCTGAGTTGCTTGGCGCGGTACACCTGCAGGACGCCCGTGCTGCTGCCTTTTGGGAACTTCAACTGGTTGGCAAGCTGGCTTCCGACCAGTGCTCTTGAAATACGGTAGGCTAGATCCCTCATGGAGTCCTGCTCCTCCCTGTCCGTTAATCCGGCAACCAGGGGGATCGACTGGATCAGGGCATTGGATATGGTTGCGGCGTCGGCATCCGGAGCGGGTTCGCACAGGAAGCCGATTTTGAACAGCTTGCGCGCATCTTGTTGGTTGCTGTATAGGATTGTTTCGGGTACACCCATGAGATGACCCACGTAGCGCCATAATTCGAAGATGCTGTCTTTCTCATCCCGGTTATAGTTGGCACCTACTGACGTCGAGTGTTCCAGCAGTCTATGTGAAAATAAAGCGGTCGAAAAACCCATGTGTGCCGCACTTATCGGTGTACCCCAAGCCTTTGTGTCCCATTCGTCCGCAGCTTTCATCAACTGTCTCACCCGTGCATGAATGAAGCGGATGCGCACGGACAACTTCCATCCGTCACCTTTTCTCAGCAGGCCACCGGGAAAAAATATTTCAAGCAAATGCCGGTTGACTTGCTTCAATTGCCGGATGCTCACATCTGTTTCTTGCAACATACGGCCCGTGATGCCAAACGGCTTACTCATCAACGTCGAAAAGCCTTCGACCAGCACTCCGGTAACCAGTGCTAGCAGAATGTCGTTTGCCTTGGTGTAGAAGGCATGGATGGCCGGGTCAAAGGCCTTGTAGTCAAGCCAGGAAGGGGATTCATTGATGCGCTCAAAAGCATCACGCAATGCTTGTGGTGCGGTACGCAAGACTTCCGTCTGCTGTTCAATTCCGGCAGCTATGAACCGGTGCAACTCTTCACTGGGAAGGGCGGAGATCTCTTCCATCACCGGGTCCAACTCAGGATCACCCATGCAGGTATGCTTGATGTAGTTGTCCGCGGTGGTAAGGTCATGCAGACGCGCCGAGACATAACCTTCAGTATAGGCGGAGGGCGATGGCTGCATTTTTACCACAAAGATTCTCCGGTCAATACACCAGCAAGCTGTATACAGCGGCCCGTCCAGTGTTTCCCCAGACCACCGGTATGATTTTGTGGGTAATTCTAGCAGCGTACGTTTTAGCTGTCAGATACATGTTCGCACGCAGACTGAAGAATGCTCGGGGTCATAGAGATCATTGGGTGTATATCTGTGTTTTTCGATAAGATTCCTTGTTACGACTTCCAGTTTGCGATATCGATGCTGTTGTCCAGTTTCCATGTGAAATTGGTCAGCTTCTCATCACACAGGGGTGTCATCGTACCTATGTAGTCCTTTCTTGATATGGCCTCTGCCCCAAGGCTCAGCAAGTGGGGCGAGGGCAACTGGCAGTCCAGCAACGGGCAGCCCCAACTGCATAAATGGCTGACAATGTAAGTGAGGGCAACTTTAGACGCGTTCGTCTGGAAACTGAACATGGACTCGCCAAAAAACATTTTTCCAATCATGACCCCGTACACGCCACCGATTAAACGTTCTTGGCAATCCCATAATTCAACTGAATGCGCACAGCCAAGTTGATGCAAGGCTGTGTAGGCTTCTGTCATTTCGTTGGTGATCCATGTGCCCCTAGCATAACTTCGAGGTGCAGCGCATGCAGTAACCGTCTTTCTGAAATCACCGTCAAATGTGACTGTCCATTCATGCTTGCGCAAAGTTTTTCTCAAGCTGGAAGAAATTCTGAATTTTTGCGTGTACAGAACGCCTCTCGGGTTTGGGGACCACCACAGGATCGGTTGACCGTCTTCATACCAGGGAAAGATCCCTTTACGGTATGCATTCAGCAATCGTGTAACGCTCAGGTCTCCTCCCGCTGCAAGTAGGCCATCTGGGTTTTGCAGGGCTTTCTCTACGTCGGGGAATGGAGCGTTGCTATTGGAGGGATCTAGCCAGTGAATGTCCATTTCATCAAAACGAAAATCGTTTCAGTTGACTCTGTAGGGCGATAAGGACATGAGCTCTTTGCACTCATGCTGCATGAGGCGCTTTTCACGCCGGCAAAAATCCTCGATCGCGGCCCTCAGGCGTGAATCTGATATCCAGTGAGCCGACCAGGTTTTGGTGGGTAAGAAGCCGCGGCTGATTTTGTGCTCACCTTGAGCACCAGGCTCAAAGGAAGAGAGCTGGTGTTCGATGGCGTATTCGATGCCCTGGTAGTAACAAGCCTCGAAGTGCAGCCCATGGAATTTATTCAGGCATCCCCAAAATCTCCCATAAAGCGTGCTGTCGTCAAGAAAATTAATTGCACATGCAATCAGCTTCTTGTCGTAGAAAGCCAGTACCAGCATGACTTGGGAACCCATCATGGTCCCCAGTTCTTTGAAAAATCCAAGGCTGAGAGTGGGCAAGCTGTTTTTTCGGTAAAAGGTGTTCACATAAAAGTTGTGCACCTGTTGCCATAAGATGTCGTCCAGTTCCGACCCGTGCAGGCGCCGGATGTGGATTTTCTGATCTCTCACGAAACGCCTTTCGCGTCTGATTTTTTTCCTTTTTCTGGAGACCAGGCCTTCCAGAAAATGGTCAAAGCATTCGTAATTTCGATTGTGCCAGTGGTACTGGCAGCCAAGGCGCAGCATCAGGTTGCTCTGCTTGTAGAATTTGCATTCTTCGTCAAGGTTGAATAGCCAATGCATGCCCGACATGTTCAGTTTTTCTGCCTCCCGTATTGTGGCATCGATCATGGTTGCTGCAATTTTGCTTTTTTGCTGTGCTGATATCTCCGGCATGATGAGGAGGCGAGAGCCTGTGACGGGCGTGTAGGGTACCGAGGCAACGAATTTGGGGTAATAGGCCAGCCCCACTTGTTCGTACGCTGATGCCCACGACCAGTCAAATACAAATTCTCCATAGGAGTTGGTTTTGACATACAGTGGGCTGGCGGCAATGATCTGCCGGTTCTGGTCGAGCACGATAAGATGATGCGGATACCAGCCATATTTCTCGCCAAGACAGCCATTGCGCTCCAGGGCGTGTAGAAACTCGTGCTTTAGAAAAGGGCTATTGTCTATCAGCAAGCGGTTCCAGTGCGCACCTTGGATTGCTCCAAGTGAGCTCAGGAAGCTGCAGGTGTATGCCGATTGAGTGTTTTCGGGGTTCGAGCTCTGGGCAGTCAAGGTGTGATAGAAGGCGTCTTCAGTCGTTTGCCAGATTATCCAGGTATTTTTCAGCATCCAGTGCCGCCATGCACCCCGTTCCCGCAGAAGTCACCGCTTGCCGGTATACATGGTCCATCACATCTCCTGCAGCAAAAACGCCTGGGACGCTCGTAGCAGTTGCATTGCCGTGCAGCCCGCTGCTGACCTGGATGTAGCCACCCTGCATGTCGAGCTGGTTTTCAAAAATTGCAGTGTTCGGGGTATGCCCGACGGCGATAAATACACCGCTCAGGTCAACGTCCTGTGTGGAAGCGTTCAGGGTACTCTTGATCCGCATCCCGGTGACCCCGGTGTCATCCCCCAGGATTTCATCAAGTGTGTGGTTCCACTTTATCGTGACGTTGCCACTTTTTTCTCTTTCGAATAGCTGGTCCTGCAGGATCTTTTCGCTGCGCAGGGCATCCCGTCGATGTACCAGAATCACTTCACTTGCAATATTGGATAAGTAAAGTGCTTCCTCAGCGGCAGTATTGCCGCCGCCAATCACTGCAACCTTTTTCGCTTTATAGAAAAATCCGTCACATGTCGCACACGCCGAAACTCCCTTTCCTTTATAGGTTTCCTCCGAAGGCAGTCCCAGGTACTTGGCTGATGCGCCTGTCGCGATGATCAAGGCATCACAGGTGTAAGTCCCCATATCTCCGGTCAACGTAAAAGGGGGTTTCGACAGATCCGCCACACGAATGTGGTCAAAGATGACTTCCGTGCCGTAGCGTTCTACGTGCTTTAGCATGCGATCCATCAGGTCCGGGCCTTGCAACCCCTCTACATCACCCGGCCAATTATCTACATCGGTGGTCGTGGTGAGCTGACCGCCTTGTTCTAGGCCTGTGATGATCGCAGGGTTCAGGTTGGCCCGGGCGGCATAGACACCGGCTGTATAGCCGGCAGGTCCGGACCCCAGTATCAGCAGTCGGAAATGTCGAGATTTGGTCATCCGGTGTTTCTATATGCGGCTTGCCGGTTGGATGGATTGCTAACAAATCATCTGGTGAATTTACTATACTCTGGAAGTCGAACTGGCAGTATTGCCTTATGGACTCATGGGGGCGGATTTTACATGAGTTGGGGCAGTATTGCTGTACAATAAAAGCTTGATCATGGGGTTTGAGCGAATCTTATGATGCAAAAATATTGAATTATAGTTTTAGTTAATTCAATATCTTAAATGGACAATTTAAGAGTAAATGATCAGATCGGCGTGAGCTGTCTTGAAAAAGCCATCGAAATCCAGTGATCGGGCTTCTTTGCCTAGAGGTCTGCGTGAAAGCGTATTATTGATACTGGCCGCGCTAGGTGCCTATCTGATGCTGGCGTTGCTCACGTATCAGCAGTCGGATCCCCGCTGGACTCAGGCGGGTCACGACCTGGTTGCAAACAATCTTGGCGGTAGGGCAGGCGCCTGGTTTGCGGACCTGTTTTTTTTCCTGTTTGGCTATCTGGCCTACCTTGCACCCGTCATGGTGGCCTACAGTGGGTGGCTGTTGTACCGGGGTGGAACAGATACACAAGCTATCGATTACCGTACATTGGGAGTACGCTGGGCCGGCTTTTTGCTGACCTTGGCAGCAGGATGTGGATTGGCGGCCCTGCATTTTCAGTCAGGCTTTCTTCCACACACTGCAGGCGGTGTTCTAGGTGACATTGTCGGTACGGGCTTTCTAGCTGTCTTCAATTTTGTCGGTGCCACTTTGCTGCTGCTGGCACTGTTTTTTGCCGGTATCACGGTGTTCTCGCATTTCTCATTGTTATGGCTTCTGGACACAACAGGGAAATACATCCTGAAGATCAGTTCATGGCTTTGGAGATTGATCAGCCTGCTCAAGGAGAGGCACCTGAGCAAACAGGCAAGAACTGCCCGGGAAAAAGTGGTCAAGGCCAAAAAGGTGAAAATCCAGAAATCCCCGCCCCGCATCGAGCCAACTGTGGAAGAGATCACGCCAAGCAAGCGGGCTGAACGGGAACGCCAGATCCCGCTGTTCGATTCAGTGGAAACCGCCTTGCCCCCAACATCCATGCTGGACAATGTTGCCGATGACACCAAGGGATATTCGGACGATGCGCTGGAGGCAATGTCGCGCCAGGTAGAACTGAAATTGCTCGACTTCGGAATCGATGCCTCGGTGGTCGAGGTTCATCCAGGTCCTGTGATCACACGCTTTGAACTACAGCTTGCAGCAGGTATCAAGGTGAGCAAGGTCTCAAACCTTGCCAAGGATCTTGCCCGCGCACTTTCTGTGGTGAGTGTGCGGATTGTCGAGGTGATTCCGGGCAAATCCCACGTTGGGCTTGAAATTCCCAATGAGCACAGGGAGCTGGTCGTACTGAGCGATATCCTGCGTTCCGAGATCTACGATGAGTCCTCATCCATCTTGACCCTGGGCTTGGGCAAGGATATCAGCGGGCGTCCCATCGTGGTGGATCTCGCAAAAATGCCCCATCTGTTGGTCGCAGGTACTACCGGGTCAGGCAAGTCGGTAGCCTTGAACGCGATGCTGTTGAGCATATTGTATAAAGCTACACCACAGCAGGTACGCATCATCCTGATCGATCCCAAGATTTTGGAATTTGCAGTATATGAAGGGATTCCGCACCTGCTTTCGCCGGTCGTCACCGATTTGAGAGAGGCAGCCAATGCCTTTCGCTGGTGCGTGGCCGAGATGGAAAGACGCTACCAGCTGATGTCGGCGCTCGGGGTTCGCAGTATTCAGAGCTACAACACGAAGGTGAAGCAGGCCGTCGACAAAGGCAGTCCCATACCTGATCCTTTTGCCAGTCAGCAAGAGGGTGGTGAGCTGGAGGGCAGCCCGCTAGAAACACTGAATCCATTGCCGAGCATAGTCATCATAGTAGATGAGTTGGCTGACATGATGATGGTTGTTGGCAAGAAGGTCGAAGAACTCATTGCACGAATTGCACAAAAGGCACGGGCGGCTGGTATTCACCTGATCCTGGCCACCCAACGTCCCTCGGTGGATGTCATCACTGGCCTCATCAAGGCGAACATCCCTTCCAGGATTGCCTTCCAGGTCTCTTCGAAAGTCGATTCACGAACTATCCTGGATCAAATGGGTGCCGAGCAGCTGTTGGGCCATGGCGACATGCTGTACCTGCCTCCGGGGACCTCCCTTCCCGATCGCATTCATGGTGCATTTGTCTCGGATGAAGAGGTGCACAAGGTGGTTGCCTTCCTGAAGCAAAAAGGGGCTCCAGCCTATCTGGATGAAGTCACTCAAGATCCCGAGGATGGCAAAGATGTAATACCTGGACTGGAACCCATTGACAGTCAGGACGGCGAACTCGATCCGCTTTATGATGAAGCGATTGCAATTGTTACAGAAACCCGCAAAGCCTCGATTTCCTATTTGCAGCGAAGATTGAAAATTGGCTACAACCGTGCAGCAAGGATCATAGAAGAGATGGAAAACAGCGGTGTTGTCAGTGCCGTTTTGTCCAATGGCAGTCGAGAAGTCATTGCTCCGCCACCGGTATAGTCACATCGATTGTGTCGGGACCGGCGTGACGCAGGATTGGCATCGCTAGGCACCGTCAAATTTATCTTGCCAGAGAGTTCGGATAGGACATCGAGTGATACGGATCTGGAAATCATTTTTGGGCAGTGCACTGCTGTTGTTTTCTCTGGCCTGTCCGGGCAGTGAGGCTGTGGGCTTGCTGAATACATTTTTTGCGGAGGTAAGCTCTTTTCAGGGGAGTTTTCTGCAAACCGTCTGGAGCGAAGATGGCAAGCTGGTTCAGGCAGCACGAGGGTCCGTTGCCCTGAGCCGACCAGGCAGGTTTCGCTTTCAATATGCACAACCTCACAGGCAGCTCATCCTCGCGGACGGAAAGTACCTGTGGGTCTACGACGAGCAATTACAGCAAGCTGTAGCCAGGCCCATCATGGAAGCATTGGGCAGTGCGCCAATCATGCTGCTGATGAATGCCCGTGTCCTGCAGGATGATTTTGAGATTTTTTCAGCCCCGGATCGAGAGAATCTCAGCTGGGTGGAGTTGATTCCTCATGTTCAGGACACCGAGTTTCACAGCGTGCAGATAGGCCTCGATGAAAAAGGTATCCGAAAAATGGAGTTGCACGACCAGTTTTCGCAAAAAACCGTGGTTGAATTCAAGCACCTTGAGCTGAATGTGAGCTTCCCGGATGGATATTTCGTGTTCAAAGCGCCACAGGGTGTGGATGTCGTGGGTTTTCCGGCAAAGTGAGAGGCCGGCATGCAGGCCTTCTGTCCACACCTGGGGCCTGCCAGGCGGCTTCGGGCAAATTGAGCTGCCATCATCCATACATGTGAGGAGACAGTCATTCCAAGCGCACCTGCCAACCAGAGTACTGACCTGCTAGATCGCACGGAGGGCTATCGCCCGCTTGCCGACCGCATGCGCCCGGTCACCTTGGCTGAGTTTGTAGGTCAGGCGCACCTGTTATCCGGTGACAAGCCGCTGCGTCAGGCGATCGAGCAGGGCAGGTTGCATTCCATGGTTTTCTGGGGGCCGCCCGGCACGGGCAAGACCACACTGGCACGCATCATCGCCAACACTTCACGTGCGCAGTTTCTTTCCCTGTCCGCTGTGCTGTCCGGAGTCAAGGAGATTCGCCAGGCGATCGAACAGGCCAGGCTGCACAGCCAGGAACACGCCTCCAGTACCGTGCTGTTTGTTGATGAGGTACATCGATTCAACAAGGCCCAGCAGGATGCATTTTTGCCGCATATCGAGAACGGCACATTTTATTTTATTGGTGCCACCACGGAAAATCCCTCTTTCGAACTCAACAATGCACTGTTGTCCAGGGCACGGATTTACGTCTTGAAACGGCTGACAGAACAAGATGTCAGCCAGTGTATTGACAATGCCCTTCAGGATGACGAGCGTGGTCTAGGTCGCATGCAGATCGAGGTCGGTCGGGAAGCCAGGGACCTGCTTGCCGCGGTAGCAGACGGGGATGCAAGGCGTGCATTAAACTTCCTGGAAATTGCTGCGGACTGGATTGGTGAGAGTGCAGAGGAAAATACAATCACTTGCGAAATTGTCAAGGAAGTCACCGCACAGGGAATCCGGCGCTTTGATAAGAGAGGCGAATATTTCTATGATCAGATTTCCGCATTGCACAAGTCAGTACGTGGATCCGATCCCGATGCCGCGCTGTACTGGTTTTGCAGGATGATCGATGGAGGCTGTGATCCCTACTACATAGCGCGTCGCGTACTGAGGATGGCAGTTGAGGATATTGGCAATGCAGATCCCCGTGGCCTGCAGATCGCAGTGAGTGCCTGGGACACCTATGAACGCCTCGGCTCTCCGGAAGGTGAACTGGCCATTGCCCAGGCCATCGTGTATCTGGCCTGTGTGCCAAAGAGTAATGCCACGTACCGTGCGTATGGCCTGGCCATGAAAGATGCCAAAGACCATGGCAGCCAGGAAGTGCCGATGCATCTGAGAAACGCGCCCACCAAGCTAATGAAAGACCTTGGCTACGGACGGGACTATCGTTATGCTCATGATGAACCTGATGCCTATGTGCAGGGTGAGTGCTACTTTCCCGAAATACTGCGGGGGACACGCTATTACGAACCCGTAGATCGAGGGCTCGAGATCAAGATCAAGGAGCGGATGCGCAGGCTTCGGAACAAGGTCGAAAATCGGAATTGAATACAAATTGAGGCACACAACATGGACCAGCTGAGACTGTCAAGGGAACTTATCGAGGAAATTCAGAAAGTACTCATTGAAGCAGACGAGCGTGCTGCCAATCCAATACTGGCGGGTCAATATCTAGCTGCCATCACGGGGTTTGTAATTGGAAACCATGATCTGCCGACAGGTGAAAAAAATGAGATCATGAATGAGGTAGTTGCCTTTGCAAAATATGTCTATGAGGACATTACACGGCAGAGACAAGCCAGCATACGTCCAAAAGGCGAGGCGTTCGGGATCTGGAAACCGGGAGACCCCTGATCCTGATTTCACGGGCAGTTTGCCATCCAAACCCTTGCAGGAAGGGAATGCCGAGGAATCACAATCACGGCCTTTTGGTTTTGCCGCCAGACAGCCGGCTATACGAGTAACTCGATCCAGTGCTTGACGGGTCTTTCGGTTCCGGACTGCAGGTGCATTAGACAACCGATATTGGCTGTGCTGATCACATCGGGCTGGTCCTGTTCGAGGCAAGCCAGCTTGTTTTCCAGCAGTTTTGCTGACAGTTTGGTTTCGAGCAGGGAGTAGCTGCCCGCAGAGCCACAACACAAATGCGGATCCATGGTCGGGACGAGCCTGTAGCCCAGCTTCTGCAACTGTGCCTCGATTTTGCCATGCACCCTTTGACCATGCTGCAGTGTGCATGGACTATGAAAAGCCACAGTGCAATTTTCTCCGGCCGGTCGTGTGTCCAGCCCAATGTCGAGTTCGGACAGGTCCCTGCACCGCTCACTGATGAACCTTGCAGGGCGTGCATATTTCGAGCTGTTCTGCATTATTTCACCATATTGCTTTATGAAACTGCTGCAACCACTTGATGTAATGACTAAAAACTTGTGCTCGTTCTTCAGATCCTGGTACCAGTTGTCGATGTTCCTGCCGATGGTCTTCTGCGCGTTCTCGAGATCGCCCAAGTGATAGGCCAGGGCTCCACAGCAATCGCCTTTTGCCTCTTCCAGACAAATACCGGATCTCTCCAGTACCTTGGTCGCGGCGTGGTTGATTTGTGGGGCGACTACAGAC
>VXPJ01000097.1:10804-14827 GCA_009839635.1 Pseudomonadota bacterium | reverse complement strand
TACTGTACATGACAGGTGATGACCATTGGCAGGATGCAAGAATATGGGTGATGAAAAAAAGCGTGACTTCATATCTCTGGATATTGCCGTACTGACAATTTCCGATACACGTACAGAAAAAGACGACAAGTCCGGAAAAATCCTGTGTGATCGACTGCAGTCCGCAGGACACAGTGTTTACGGGAAAGTCATTGTCCCGGATGACAAATACAGAATCAGGGCCGCGGTATCCCCCTGGATCTCAGAACCCAAACCCGACGTCATACTCACTACCGGGGGCACCGGTGTCACCGGAAGGGACGGAACTCCTGAGGCGGTCAAACCGCTGCTGGACAAGGAAATTTCGGGCTTTGGCGAAATGTTCCGGGTGCTGTCGTTTGAAACCATAAGAACCTCCACCCTGCAATCCCGGGCGTTTGCGGGAGTCGCCAACCGGACATATGTTTTTTGCCTGCCCGGCTCAAGTGGAGCATGCGCCGAAGCGTGGGACAAGCTGATCTCGCATCAACTGGATTACCGGACCCGTCCATGCAACCTGGTAGAACTGATGCCGAGGCTTTAACCGAAGGGACATGCGATTTCCCGTGAACCGAAAAGCTTCCAGAATCATCGAGTCACACTTTATACAACCCTGAATCACCCGTCGTGAGTGCAAGCAGATTGGCTCCCGAGTGGGAGCGCCAGGATGCCATCGTGATCGTCTGGCCCCATCCGTACTCGGACTGGGCACCCAGACTGGAGCAGATCGAACCCGTCTATCTGCAAATATGCAAATATGTCGGCAAGCACCAGGCCATCATCCTGATCGCCTACAACGAAGCTCATGCACTGGATATCGGGAACATGTTGAGCGCGGCTGGCATCGGCTGTGAGAATGTAAGCTTTGCAAGCATCCCCACGAATGATACCTGGATACGTGATTATGGCCCGGTGTGCACGGTGTCCGATCACAGGAAATTCTTACTCGACTTTCAATTTGATGGGTGGGGACAAAAATACAACTGGCAGCTGGATAACGCCGTGAATGCAAATCTGGTCAAAAATTTAAGGTTCAAGGCCTCATATCTATGCATTGATCAGGTTCTTGAGGCTGGCAACATTGAAATCAACGGGCAAGGCGAGTTGCTGTGCTCCAGGACCTGCTTCGAACGCGACGGCCCGCAGCCGGATACGGAGTTCACACAACTTGAGAAACAGCTTGAGCACCGGCTGGGATGCCGCAAAGTCCATTGGCTTGACCAGGTACAGCTTGCAGGCGACGACACATGCGGACATGTAGATACGCTTGCACGATTTTGTACCAATGACATCATCGCCTACTCCGCTTGCCAAAACCCGAAGGATGTCAATCATGAAGCACTCGGCCAACTCTCAATGCAGCTTTTAGAAATAAACAAACAAGGCGGCAACAGGTTTGAACTTGTCCCGCTGCAGATGCCTGACCCGATCTTCCTGAACGGACAGCAACTGCCCGCCACCTATACCAACTTCCTGATCACAAACGATTGTGTCCTGGTACCGGTCTTCCATGACCGCCAAGACGACTGTACCCTCAAGCTGATGGATGAGTTATTTCCAGACCGGGAGATCGTCGATATTGAAAGCGGCGCCTTGATTCGCCAGCGCGGCGGTCTGCATTGCGCCGCCATGCAAATACCCGAAGGCTTCATTGCGTGAACACCATCAACATTGCACTGGTGCAGCAGTGTATGCAGGCCAACCCCCAGACCAATCTCGAAGTCAGCCTTGCCCAGGTGCAGGAGGCCGCGCACGAAGGAGCCGACCTGGTCGTGCTTTGCGAATTGCATACCAGCTTGTACTTTTGCCAGGAGAAGTCTGCCCGGCATTTCAGGCTTGCCCAGGAGATCCCCGGACCCCTTACCCGCCAGCTGAGCCTTGCCGCCCGAAAAAACCATGTCGTCATCGTGGGTTCAGTCTTTGAGAAGCGGGCCAGACGCATATACCACAACACGGCGGTAGTCATGGAGCGGGACGGCAGCCTGGCGGGGACTTATCGAAAAATGCACATCCCCGACGGCCCCGGTTACTTTGAAAAGTATTATTTCGCAGCCGGGGACACAGGTTTCGTTCCGATTCCGACAAGTATAGGGAAGCTCGGGGTCATGGTCTGCTGGGACCAGTGGTTTCCGGAAGCCGCTCGCCTGATGGCACTTGGCGGTGCAGAGGTCCTCATATTCCCGACTGCGATCGGCTGGGACCCGGAAGACGATGACGAAGAAAAGCAGCGCCAAATACGAGCATGGCAAATCATCCAGCAAAGCCATGCAATCTCAAACAACCTCCCGGTCGTCTGCACAAACCGCGCGGGGCATGAGAAGGATCTCTCCGGCACTACCCTGGGCATTGACTTCTGGGGACATTCATTCGTTACAGATGCGTTCGGCAAAATCACGATCCAGGGACCGGCCGATGTTGCAGAGACCCTGCATGCCAGCATTGACCTCGACGAGACAAAACGCTGCCGACAGGTATGGCCCTATTTGCAGGACCGGCGCATTGATGCTTACGGCGATATCAGCAAAGGGTCTGCGGATGTACTGCGTGATCCTACGCCAGCACCTGCATTGCCAAGTAGGGAATCACGAAAAACGAGACGATAATCAGCTTGTACACGCCCATCATGATGTAGTGAGCCCTGTCGAACGCCTCTTTCGACATTGAGAACCAGATGCTGTGCAGCTTGTACACGGCATCATGGGCCATTATGAAAACCAGAAACCAGACAAGGAACAGTCCAATGTTGACCAAAGCACACCAGCCCAACACGCTGCGTGTCAGCTCAACATCCACAACCATACTCCCGTGTAGTCAAATTCACAGAATGTCCCTTCCAGGGCTCGGGCAACCAGCACTGTGACCCGTACCGTGAAGCACAGTCACAGGTGACCATCGCTGCACGGTGCTGCCACTTCTGACAGGAGGGAAGCCAGGAAGTCAAGGCGCTACCTCGCTGATCACGATGTCCACTGGACTGGAACCGCTGGTCTTGACCGGCTGTACACTTCCATATAGATCGCCTGCCTGCATCCTTGCCTGCCCGGACCTGGAAATCCTCGCAATGACCTCCACCTGTTCCATGCTTGACAGGGTCATCTCCGGAATCATCGCAACCGTGTCATCCAGTGTGACCCTGGCCGGGAGCGCTGCCGCATTCATTCTTACCAGCGCCAGCGGCATCGGTGGGCCCTGAAGTGCACGCGCATACACAAACAGCGTGTCGGAGTCTGCAACACGGCCCTGCAATGCCGCGCTAAGCGAGACGAGCACGTCGATGGAAGCCGTGGATTCCAGGTTTGTGCCTGAAGAAACCGCGTTTCCGGTCTCCTGCCTGGCAATCACAATGCCGGGCTGCGCTTTTTGCCTGGCATCCTCCAGATAAACCTGCAGGGCTGATCGCGCTTCCGGCTGGTCATTCGGCACTTGGCGCAACAGCCTTTCCCAGTACTCCACAGAGCTCTGATAATCATTCAGGTGGTACGCGGCATAGCCTGCATACCACAGAGCACGCTCATGGTGCGGGTCAATTTGCACCGCCCGCACAAAGAACGCCATCGTATCCTCATCAAATTGCTGGCCTGCTGCCAGCGCTTGCGCTTCAGCATAACCTACGAGTATGTCGGCATCTGCACCCTTCGAGAGGACATAGGCCCTTTCATAGGCATCGACAGCCCTGCTGAAATTACCCAGCGCCAGGTAAGACCTGCCTAACATGGACCAGCCTGCCAAATCGTCCGGAGTATCCCTTAGTTTATGCTCAAGACTTCTGATTGCCTGCTCTACAGTAAGCATCCTGTCCCGGTCCGAGATTCCTGCCTGAAAATCATCGGACAGTGAAGCCAGACCGTTATCGACCTCCAGATACATGAAAACGGAAATCACAGGAACAGCCAGCAAGACCACAACGGCCATCGTCTTGCCGCTTTTTTTGAAAACAGGCTGGCTATAATCCGCAAGATCATCAATCAGGGTACGTTTCAGGTCGGCGCGGGCAGCCTCGAATTT
>VXPJ01000097.1:0-10794 GCA_009839635.1 Pseudomonadota bacterium | reverse complement strand
TTGTTCCCTGCCAATCAGGTCTCTCTTGAGGTCCTCTTCAAGCTCCCTCAGTTTTCGATCGAATACTGCCCGATTTACGGTCTGGCGGCTGTCATCCGCCCGCTGGCCTCCTGCAACCAGAGGTGGCAATACAATCGCAAGTGCGACCACCACCAAGAGTGCGCTGATGATCCAGAACGCAAGCATCGGGCTATTCCTCGGTACGGCTCAGGATCGAATCAACTTTTGCCTGCTCATCTTCAGTCAGTGCCGTGCTGCCTGCCTTTTTCTGCTTCCTCAGCAGCCGGGACAGCACCATCAGTGCGATCACAAGAAAGATGAGGGGACCAAACCACAGCAGCCATGTCCTGGGCTTGACCGGTGGCCTGTACAACACAAAATCACCATATCGACTGACCATGAATTCCGTAATCTCGGAATCCGTGGCTCCTGCCTGCAGCATTTTCCTGACCTCAGCCCTCAGGTCCTTGGCCAGATCTGCATCGGATTCTGCAATGGTCTGGTTCTGACAAACCAGACAACGCAGCTCGTCCAGCAGGGAGTAGTAGCGTTTTTCATGTTCCGGAGCCACGGCATCGGGCTGTGCGAGTGCTGCAAAGCAAAGCAGAAAAACGGCGATCAAACAGCTGGCTTTTCGCATCTACAGGACCTCGCTCTGCAACTGGCCTATCAGCGGCAGCAACTTCTCCTCGACATCCTGCTGCGTAACCACACCGATGTGCTTGTAACGGATGACGCCTTTCTTGTCGACCACGAACGTTTCGGGAACCCCGTACACTCCCCACTCGATCCCGACCCGACCGAATGCATCCACTGCATTTGCCAGGTAGGGGTTTCCATGCTCGACCAGATACTGGTGTGCCTTGGTGACATCGTCCTTGTAGTTCAGTCCATATATGATGATCGCATTGCGATTTGCCAGTTCGCTCAACACAGGATGTTCCTCCAGGCATGCAACGCACCAGCTGGCCCAGACATTGAGCAGGCTCACCTTACCCAGAAATTCACGCTCTGAAAACAAAGCCTCGCTGTTGTCAAGCCGTGGCAGTGAAAATTGAGGAACGGGCTTGCCGACCAGCGGGGAGGATACCTCGGTAGGGTCCCTGTACAAGCCGACAAACAGAAAGCTTGTCAGTATGAAAAACAGGATAACTGGTAGAAGATACTTGGACATGCCGACATCACGAAACAGCCGTAACCTGCTGCTCATGAAAGTCCTGTGCTGCGGCCTTTCTGCGCCGTTTCAGCTTCAGGCGGTAGCGGCGGTCCGATGCTGCGAGAACCCCGCCGACTGCCATCAGCATGGCTCCAAGCCAAATCCACTGCACAAAGGGTTTGTAGTACAGGCGCATGCCCCATGTCCAATCGTCGATCTGCTCGCCAAGTGCCACGTACACATCGCGTAGAAACCCGCTGTCAATACCTGCTTCTGTCATGGGGTTTTGCTGGACGAGATAGGTGCGCTTTTCCGGCAAGAGCAACGCGACCGGCTCGCCGTTTTTAAAAACCCGCACGGAGGCCTGCTTGGAAAAATAATTCGGACCCTGCACATCCCTGACGCCGTCAAACCGGAACAGGTAGCCCGATAGCTCTGCTTCTTGCCCGACTTGCATGGGCAACTCTCGTACTTGTTCAAATGCGCTGACAAATGTCACACCAAGCACGAACACCCCGACCCCCAGATGTGCCACCGACATGCCCCAGATAGCATGCGGGATCTTCCGAATGCGATGGAGAATGTGCGTGCCATGCTCCGTCAAGCGGATATTCTTGGACAGGTAGTACACGGCAGACGCGATGGACCACGCTCCCAGTGCAGCACCCAGTGTGACGAGGATGGTACTTCTCCCCGCAACCATCACGGGCAATACCAGCCCAATGGCAAGCCCGATTGCAGCAATCTTGAACAAGCGCTTGGATACCTGGTTTATGGGCGTGCTTTTCCAGCGCATGAAGGGTCCGATACCGACGACGAGCACCAGCGGCAGGGTCAAAGCTGAAAACACCAGATCAAAATAGGGTTTGCCAACAGACAGCGACGGTAAGTTAAGTGCACTGACGAACAAGGGATACAGGGTGCCCACCAGGATCGTCAGCGTGGCCACCAGCAGCAGCACGTTATTGATCAGCAGCGCGGTCTCTCTGGAGAAGATTTCAAATTGCCCCGAAGACTTGATGTAGGGCGCACGTATGGCATAAAGGATCAATGAGCCCCCGACGACCACCGCCAGGAATATCAGGATATACAGTCCACGTGCGGGGTCCGTGGCAAACGCATGCACCGACACCAGCACCCCTGAACGGACGAGAAAGGTTCCCAGAAGGCTCAGTGAAAAAGCAAGAATGGCAAGCAGCACGGTCCAGTTTTTCAGGCTCGATCGCTTGTCCGTCACTGCCAGGGAATGAACCAGTGCCGTGCCCACCAGCCAGGGCATGAACGAAGCATTCTCCACGGGGTCCCAGAACCACCATCCGCCCCAGCCCAGTTCATGGTATGCCCACCAGCTTCCCAGGGTGATGCCGATGGTCAGGGACACCCAGGCGGAGATCACCCAGGGCCGGGACCATCTCGCCCATATGGAATCCAGCTTACCTCCCAACAAGGCTGCAATGGCAAAGGCAAAGGCTACCGAAAAGCCCACATACCCCATGTACAGCATGGGGGGGTGTATCACCAGACCTGGATCCTGTAACAGGGGGTTCAGGTCCCTGCCCTCGACAGGAGACGGGAAAATGCGCTCAAAGGGGTTTGAGGTCAGCAGTGTAAACAGCAGAAACCCGATGCTTACAAAGCCCATGACCCCCAGAACACGGGCAACCATGTCCCTGGGCAGGCTAGCGCTGAAAACAGTCACCGCAACAGTCCAGATTCCGAGCATCAAAACCCAGAGCAACAAGGAGCCCTCATGCGCACCCCAAACCGCTGAAACCTTGTAATGAAGCGGCAATGCCGTATTGGAATTGTTTGCGACATACAGCACGGAGAAATCGTCGATGATGAAGCTGTAGGTCAGGCAGGCATAGGAGATGGCAATAAATAAAAGCTGTCCGCGGGCCGCAGGTTTAGCCACGGCCATCCACTGGACCGTGTGTGTCTGGGCACCCAGTAGAGGTACCAGAGTCTGTACGAATGCCAGACAAAGAGCGATGATCAGGGCAAAATGGCCGATTTCAGGAATCACGGGGTTTCATAGCCATACTCTGCCATGCTTCCCGGAAGTGAGTCACGGTACTCCTTCAGGCTGGCCGCCACCTCGGGGGGCATGTAATTTTCATCGTGCTTGGCCAGCACTTCCTGTGCAACAAACACACCTTCCTCATTCAGGACACCCTGCGCAACAATGCCCTGACCTTCCCGGAACAAGTCGGGCAGCAGACCCGTGTAGCGTACCGTGATGGACTGGTTCAGGTCGGTCAGACCAAAATCCGTGGTCAACCCATCGTCTGCCTTGATTACGCTGCCAGCTACCACCAACCCGCCGAGCCGGAACAGCCGGTTTCCAGGCACCTCACCTGTAACGACCTCGGACGGTGTGTGAAACAGCATGATATTCTGGCGCATTGCATACAGGGCCAAGGCCACAGCACAACCGAGACCTACCAAAAGGATAACTGTAAAAATCATGCGTTGTTTTCTTTGCGCGCGCATACTGTCTTGAGCTACCGTTCCAGGCTCTCTCCAATTTCCTTGAGAATCTTTTTCTTGCGCAGGCGTGCGAGTGCCAGACCCACGGCCAGTGCTGCCAACGTGATTCCATAGGAGCCCCAGACATAGAATGCCTTGCCATCCATGTAGAAGAATTCCTGCATAATCAATTCCTTGTCGAAATATCCTGAACCCAACTAGTAAGACGCTCCCGGTGCAAGATCGCATTTCTCATGCGGATAAACAACAGGCTCACGAAATACAGCTGGAAGGCGGTTGCCATCACCAGCAGCGGGTAGAGCATGCTCGGGTGCACAGAAGGTGTTTTTGAAACCAGTTGCATATTGGGCTGATGTAACGAACTCCACCATGTTACAGAATAGTGAATGATGGGTATATTGATTACCCCAATGATGGCCAGGATACTTGCCACGCGGGCCGCAGTGCGGGGCTCTTCGATGACGGAATGGACCGCGATGATCCCGAAATATAAAAACAGCAGGATCAGCTCCGAGGTCAATCTTGCATCCCACTGCCAGTAGGTACCCCAGGTCGGTTTGCCCCACAGCATACCGGTGACCAGTGCGAGTGCCGTGAACATCGCGCCGATTACCGCGCACTCCGACACCACGATCTCCGAGAGCTTGGTCCTCCACACAATGGCGATAAAGCCTGCGCCAGCCATCACGACGTACACAAACATTGACATCCATGCAGACGGGACATGGACATATATGATTCGATAAGACTCACCTTGCTGATAATCAGATGGTGCGACTACAAGCCCCCAGTAAAGCCCCACAAGCATCAAAACTGCAGTGCTGCCCAGCAGCCAGGGTACCCATTTCCCGGACCACTCATAGTAATACTTCAGCGAAGACAGCCTATACAGGAATTTCCACATCGCTCAGCTCATGCTAATTTTCAATGAGGCACTGATGGCAAGCGGCGCCAGTACCAGTGCCAGAATCAAACCCGATCCCAGCATTGCCAGTTGTCCTGAAACAGCAAGCCCATCTGCGGCGGCACTGACCGCTGATGATGCAAATATCAAAACCGGGACATAAAGTGGCAACACGAGAAGGCCCAGCAATACTCCACCGCCACGGAAGCCTGCGGTAAGTGCAGCACCGATAGCACCGATCAGACTCAGTATCGGTGTGCCCAGCAAAATCGTGATCCACAGCACCGGGACAGCCTGCACAGGCATGTGCAGAAGCATTGCCATCACCGGCACAATCAGCAGCATGGGGACTCCTGTAATCAGCCAGTGTGCGACCACTTTCCCGAGTATCAGCAACGAGAAAGGATGGGGATTCAGGAGCAACTGTTCAATGCTGCCATCTTCAAAATCCTGCCTGAAAATACTCTCCATGGAGATCAGGGCCGCCAGTAACGTGGTAACCCACACGAGTCCCGGTGCCAGTCTGCCCAGAAATTCGGCGTCCGGACTGACTCCCAGAGGGAAAAGGGTCGCCACGATCACGTAGAACAGAACCGGATTCATCAGGTCCGCGCGCCTGCGGTACGCCAGCAGTAAATCACGTTGAATAATGGAAAAAAATGCGTCCAGCATGATTATGACAACCCGATTCGCTTTACCCGGTGCTCGGGAATCTTCAATTCGCGATGTGTTGTGACCACCAGGATGCCCTCATTTTCGAGATGATCCTTCAACACCTGTTCAAACCTTCCGATAAATTCCTTGTCCAGTGCCGTAAGGGGCTCGTCGAGCACCCAGATGGTTCTTTGCTGCAGCATCAGCTTGGCCAGCGCCAGGCGCCGCCTTTGCCCTGCAGAGAGCTTGCCCGTCATCATGTTTCTTTGCCCGAACAAGCCAGCGGCACGGACAATTTCCTTGATTTCAGGCTCCTTGCTGTTTTCACCTGCCAGACGCTGCATAAATACAAGGTTCTCCAGGACTGTCAGATCCGGTTTGACACCTGACTGATGACCCACGTAAGACACCTGTTGCCGGTAATTTTCATGCCCGTATATGGGTTCACTGCACCAGGTCACCCGACCCGCGGCCGGCTGACTAAACCCGCATATAATCCTGAGCAAGCTCGTCTTACCACTGCCATTGCTGCCTTTCACCACCAGAGTTTCTCCTGAGATGATTGAGAACCCCAAACCGGAAAACAGTTCCTTGTCTCCTCGTATACACTTCAGGTCATGTGCTTCGAGTACCCTTGGTGCTGGAGTAGGCATCGCATCGAACTTGATCAGGTAAAATATAGAACTGGCAAAGCTAACTTATTGAACGCAAAGAATCTTAACATGCAGGGCCTTAAAAAAAACGAGCGAATTGGGCGTGTGCGGCAGGCATGCGGGGACTCCTGTGCCTTTCAAAAGGCATCGAACGGGAAGAACAGGGCCGGCTATGATGCACATGTAACAGCCAGACTTCTCTCCTACCCCGGCATCCCCTAGATCATGGACATTTTTCATCCCCCACAGCCAGACACAACCTGCCCCCGAATAACCTGGGGCCAAACCTATGGCTGTAGCAAAAGCCTGGCACTTGCGAAAGCCATTGAAGAATTTGCAGGCATGACCCTGATCATTACACCGGACATTCAGACTGCCTGCACCCTGAAAAGTGAACTGACCTTTTTTTGCGACTCTTCCGTTGAGATTTTTTTGTTTCCGGACTACGAGACCCTCCCCTATGATGCGCTGCCCCCCCATGAGGACATCATTTCAGACCGGCTGCTCATCTTGCGTTCGCTGCTTGATGCACGTTGCCACATACTGATTATCCCGGTCGCAACCTTCATGGGGCGGCTTTCCCCCGAATCGTTCATAAGGGGCCAGATACTGAACCTTGCGACAGGGGACCGGCTTGATTGTGACGATTTCAGGGAAACCCTGGTCAAGGCGGGTTACCAGTACGTATCCCAGGTCATGCTGCACGGGGAGTTTGCCATTCGCGGCTCCATTATCGACCTGTACCCCATGGGATGCCTGCAACCCTACCGGATTGACCTGTTCAATGACGAGATCGATACCATCCGTACCTTCAACCCCGACACCCAGGTCTCGGCACAAAAGGTCGACAGGTTTCAAATCCTTCCCGCACGTGAATTCCCCACCGACGAAAGCGCCGTCAAACGATTCAGAAAAAACTACAGGATCCAGCTCGAGGGTGATCCAAACAACAGCGTAATTTACCGGGAAGTCAGCAATCACAACCTGCCGCGTGGAGTGGAATACTACTTCCCATTGTTTTTTGAACAGACCAGTACATTTTTCAGTTACATCCCTGACGAATGCCAGCTGGTCTTATTTGAAAACAGCGTCGAGGCCGCAGTGGATTTTGAGAGTGAGGTGTTTTCAAGGTACGAGCAGCGAAAACACGATCCGGAACGTCCACCGTTGAATCCCGATCAACTATGGATTTCCGCCGCAGACCTTGAAAACGGTCTGCAGAAATTCAATGCCATCCAGCTCCAGCAATTCAAGATCGAACGCCCGCGTCAGGACCAGCACAATTTTCATACCCGGGCACTCCCTGCCCTTGCCATAAATTCACGGGTAAGCAATCCGGCTACGGAACTCGATCAGTTCATAGAAACCAGCAACTGCAAAATACTGTTCCTCGCCGAATCACCCGGCAGGAGGGAGTACCTGTGCGATGTACTGAAAGGATTCGGCATATATCCCAAGGTTGTCAAAAACTGGCAGGAGTTCATCGGCTCCGAACCCTCCCTAGCAATCACGGTCGGACCCCTGGAAGAAGGCCTGCTTCTGCCGGAAAACAAGATTGCGATCGTCACGGAAAGCAACCTGTTCGGTGCGCGCGTAAAACAAAAAAGGAAATACAGGCGGCATATACGGGATGCAGAGGCACTCATTCGGGATCTTTCAGAACTGGCCCAAGGAGCGCCCATGGTGCATGAAGACCATGGTGTGGGACGGTACCGGGGGCTGAAGACATTAAGTCTCAGTGGAGCAGAGACCGAGTTTCTGGTGCTGGAGTATGCCAACCAGGACCTCCTGTATGTACCGGTGTCTTCACTTCATCTTGTCAGTCGCTATACGGGGGCCTCGGAAGACCATGCACCTCTTCATCGCCTGGGGGGCGAAGCCTGGAAAAATATAAAACGCCGTGCTGTAGCACGCACCCGCGACGTGGCTGCCGAGCTGCTCGACATTTACTCACGGCGCGAGGCCAAAAAAGGCTACCAGTATGTCATCGGCCATCAGGAGTTGAATCTGTTCGGATCCACTTTTTCCTATGAAGAAACTCCGGACCAGCAAAAGGCAATTGACGATGTCATAGACGACATGAAGTCGAAAAAGCCCATGGATCGCATTGTGTGCGGTGATGTCGGCTTTGGTAAGACAGAAGTTGCCATGCGCGCTGCCTTTGTTGCCGCTTTGGCTGGAAAACAGGTCGCCGTGCTGGTGCCTACGACCCTGCTAGCCATGCAGCATTTCCAAAGCTTCAGCGACCGGTTTGCTGACTGGCCGGTGCGGATTGAGCATGTCTCACGGTTTGTATCAGGCAAAAAACAAAGTGCCACCCGAAACAGTCTCTCTGATGGGAGCACTGACATCGTAATCGGTACGCACAAGCTGTTGAGTGCCGACATCAAGTTCAAGAATCTTGGTTTGATTGTCGTTGATGAAGAACAGCGGTTTGGCGTTCGCCAGAAAGAAATTCTCAAAAAAATGCGTGCCGAGGTGGATGTCCTGACTCTGACAGCAACCCCGATTCCAAGAACCCTGAACATGTCACTGAGTGGATTGCGCGACCTGTCCATAATTGCAACGCCACCCAGTCATCGTCATGCAATCAAGACCTTTGTCGGCACCTGGGACACACACACCATACAGGAAGCCTGCCTCCGTGAACTCAAGCGCGGCGGGCAAGTCTTTCTGTTGCACAACGAAGTCCGTAGCATCGAGAAGACTGCCAGAGAGATTCGGAGATTGCTGCCCAATACCATTGTCGGGGTTGCACACGGTCAAATGCCCGAACAGGACCTCGAGCGGATCATGGTCGATTTCTATCATCAACGTTTCAATGTCCTGGTGTGCACTACAATCATAGAAAACGGGATCGACATCCCTTCAGCCAATACGATCATCGTCAATCGTGCGGATAAACTGGGACTGTCCCAACTTCATCAGATCCGAGGCAGGGTTGGCCGGTCCAGTCACCGGGCCTACGCCTACCTGATCGCTCCGCCCAAATCTGCAATGTCGGAAAATGCCGTAAAACGGCTCGAAGCCATTGAAGCTCTGGAAGAGCTGGGTGCCGGGTTTACGGTGGCCACTCATGACCTGGAGATCAGGGGGGCCGGAGAATTGCTGGGCGCTGAGCAAAGCGGTCAAATTCATGAAATTGGATTCAGCCTGTACAACCAGCTTCTCGCACGTACCGTAGCTGCACTCAAGGCGGGCGAAATCCCCTCAGCTGACCTGCCACCTGATCATGGAACAGAGGTGGACCTGGGTGTGCCAGCCCTGCTACCGGAGGATTACGTGCCTGACGTACATACACGGCTAATGCTTTACAAGAGAATCGCAAGCGCGAGAAACACGGATGACCTGAATGACCTTGAAGTTGAACTGATCGATCGATTTGGTCTGCTGCCGGAATATGCAAAAAATCTTTTCAGCGTCACGCAGGTCAAACTGGTTGCAGAACATTATGACGTGACCCGGATACGGGCCGGAAGCGAATCTGTGCACCTGAGTTTTGCAAAATCACATAAGATAGACGTGAGCAAGTTGCTGGCACTTGTTCAAGAAAACCCTTCCATGTATAAGCTGAGCAGTGCCGAGAAACTCACGATATACGCTGAAATGGAGGACGTGCAGCAGAGAGTTGAAACCATCGGCGGGTTGCTGAACGGCCTTGAGCTCAAGCAAGCTGCCTGAATCCAGGTCTTTTTAATCATGAGAATTCATACCCGGATAAACTGCATTTTGTTCTTCTCACTGCTATGGGCCTGTCAGCCTGGCCTTGCAAAAGACTACATTGTCGAGATGATCTTTTTTGCCAATGTGCCGGCTGCCGAAGAGCCGTTGGCACAGGTGGCCGAACCCGTGTCACTTCCTGATATGCAGGACGCCATTTTGCTGGATGACAGTGCCCTTCTTCATGATTTCCTGCCCCTGTCCTTGGAAGCACTGGAACTGGCTGACCAGGCGGCTGCATTAACGGCTTCGGAAAAGTACCAGATCCTGGAACATGTAGCCTGGCTGCAGCCCGGGCTTGCAAAAAGACAAGCCATCCCGGTCCGAATTCAGGCAGGTCTGGACTACAGCGGTGAATTTGGTGAACACGCGCCACTCCACCTTGTCCCTGAGGATCAGGGCATGCAGGAACAGCATGCCATCAGTGAACTGGATGGTACGGTCAAGGTGGTTCTCGGGCGTTACCTCCATGTATTCACGGACCTCGTCTATCGCAGACCTGTGCACAAAAACATGAGTACCGAGCCAGTCACCGATGGCTTAGGGTATGAGCGCGTTCTTGCAGATTTCCCCTTGAAGGTACACCGGAAAATGCGCAGCAAGGAGTTGCACTATATCGATCACCCGTTGTTTGGCATCCTGGTAGAAATACGCCCTGCACAGAGCGAAGACGAAACTTCTTGATTCTGCCTTTCCCGGCATTCGACGTGATGCCCGACGAGCAAGCTACCTTCACGAACGACATCGACCCCGGGCCTGCGCAGACTTCTCCACTGTCACCGAATTACAGCAAGGCCAATCAAAAACCACTTCAGTTCATGAGTTGAAGTGTCTTGCAGAAGCGGTCAAAAGCTGTCTGACGGCAAGAATTCCCTGCTCTACGGTCTTTTGCACCTCGGCCATGTCGATTTTTTCCCTGCTGTCAGCATAACCGGCAGCCCAATTCACACAAAACGCGCACGTTGTATAACAAAGACCCAGTTCGCTTGCCAAGGATGCTTCAGGCATCGCCGTCATCCCGACAATGTCACAACCATCGTTGGCCATACGCTTTACTTCGGCAGCCGTTTCCAACCGAGGGCCCTGGGTGACTCCATAGGTGGCACCATCCAGCAGATCAAGACCGATGTCTGCAGAAGCACGAAGCACGATTTCACGGAGTTCACGACATAACGGCAAGGTAAAATCGATGTGCGCCACCGGCTCGAGGTCATCAT
>VXPJ01000043.1 GCA_009839635.1 Pseudomonadota bacterium | reverse complement strand
GCGCAGGTGTGCCGGGTTGCAGCACGTTGTCTGCCTGCACGTGCTGGTACTCGATGTCCTCCGGGATCTGCTGCGCCGCCTCCAGCGCCCTGATTTCTTCCAAGGTAGGCAGTTCGGCCCGGGCGATCAAAGAGACCGTCTCGTGCTTGATCTGCTCGAGCATCTGCTGGAACATGTTGAATGCCTCGCGCTTGTATTCCTGTTTCGGATTTTTCTGCGCATAGCTTCGCAGACCGATGCCCTGGCGCAGGTAGTCCATGGCCGCCAGGTGCTCCTTCCAGCGATTGTCCAGTACCTTCAGCATGATGTCCTTTTCGAGCCGGCGCATGAGCTCCCCCCCGACACGGTCTTCCTTTTCGCCGAACAAATCCGCGACATGTTGGTGGACCCTCTGGCCGATCCCCTCCCGATCCAGGGATTCGTCGTCCTCCAGCCATTCGCGCACCTTGGGGTTGAGGCCGAACGTGCTCTCAAGCGCCTGGTCAAGACCCTCGAGATCCCATTGCTCCTCGACAGTTCCATCCGGAAGGAACTCGCTGACCGTGCTGTCAGTGACGTCTTCACGTATGGCCGTCAGGTTCCCGGAAATGTCCTCGGTCTGCATCAGATCACGGCGCTGCTCGTACACCACCTTGCGCTGGTCATTGGCCACATCATCGTACTCCAGCAAATGCTTGCGAATGTCAAAGTTGTGGGCCTCGACCTTACGTTGCGCATTTTCTATTGCCCGGGTCACCCAGGGGTGTTCGATCGACTCGCCCGGCTGCATGCCGAGCTTCTGCATCAGTCCACGCACCTTGTCCGATGCGAAAATCCTCATCAGGTTGTCTTCCATCGAAAGATAGAAGCGCGAAGAGCCCACGTCCCCCTGGCGGCCGGAACGACCCCGCAACTGGTTGTCGATGCGCCTCGATTCATGCCGCTCGGTGCCGATGATATGCAGGCCGCCGGCCTGTATGACCGCGTCATGCCTGCGCTGCCAGTCTGCCTGCACCTGGCGCCGTTCGTGCTCCGTGGTGTCCGGCGCAAGGGCTTGCAGCTCAGCCTCAAGATTACCGCCGAGCACGATGTCGGTACCCCTACCTGCCATGTTGGTTGCGATGGTGACAGTGCCGGGACGCCCTGCCTGGGTAATGATCAGGGATTCTCTCTCGTGCTGCTTTGCATTCAGCACCTGGTGCTCGATCCCGGATTTCTCCAGCACGCCGGCGATTTGCTCGGAGGACTCGATCGACGTCGTACCCACCAGTGCCGGCTGGCCGCGCTCCGTGCATTCCTTGATGTCACCGATGATGGCATCGTACTTTTCCTGCATGGTCAGGTACACGAGATCCCCCAGGTCTTCCCGGATCATGGGCTTGTGGGTCGGGATCACGACCACCTCCAGGCCGTAGATTGACTCGAACTCGTAGGCCTCCGTGTCCGCCGTTCCGGTCATGCCGGACAGCTTGTTGTAGAGGCGGAAATAGTTCTGGAAAGTGATGGAGGCCAGGGTCTGGTTCTCGTTCTGTATGACCACGCCTTCCTTGGCCTCAACCGCCTGGTGCAGACCGTCGGACCAGCGCCGGCCTGGCATCGTGCGGCCGGTGAACTCGTCCACGATGGTAACCTGGCCGTCTCGCACGATGTAGTCGACATTTTTCTGGAACAGCACGTTTGCACGCAGCGCGGCATTCACGTGATGCAACAGATTGATGTTGGCGACGTCGTACAGGGTCTCGTTGCTGGCCAGCAGGCCCTGGCCGAGCAACAACTCCTCGATATGCTGGTGCCCGTCTTCGGTCAGGTGGATTTGCTTGCTTTTCTCATCGATGCTGTAATCGCCCGGCCCGTCTTCCTCCAACTGCGGAGCCAGCTTGGGCACCAGCAAATTCACCGCCTTGTACAGGCTCAGGTTCTCGCCGGTGGAACCGGAGATGATCAGGGGAGTGCGGGCCTCGTCGATCAGGATCGAATCTACCTCATCGACTACCGCATAATTGAGGCCGCGCTGCACGCATGCACCCGCTGAAAATTCCATGTTGTCGCGCAGGTAATCAAAGCCGAATTCATTGTTGGTCCCGTAGGTGACGTCCGCCGCGTAGGCCTGCTGACGTTCCTGCGGTCCCATGCCGCTGACTAGCACGCCGACCTCGAGTCCCAACCGCCGATAGATCCCGCCCATCCACTCCGCATCACGCTTGGCCAGATAGTCGTTGACCGTGACGACATGTGCACCTGCACCGCCGAGAGCATTCAGATACACCGCCAGGGTGGCCACCAGGGTCTTGCCCTCACCAGTGCGCATTTCCGCGATGTTGCCATCGTGCAGGACCATGCCGCCGACCAGCTGGACATCGAAGTGGCGCATTTCCAGTGCCCGGCGGGCGGCTTCCCGGACCGCCGCAAAGGCTTCGGGCAGGATCGACTCAAGCGTTGAGCCGTTTTCAACCAGCTGGCGAAATTCGACAGTTTTTTGTTGCAGGGCCTGATCGTCTAGCGCCTGGTAGGAGGCCTCCAGTGTGTTGATTTTCTGAACGGTCTTGTCATACCGGCCCAACATCCGCTGGTTGCGGCTGCCAAAGACTTTCTTGGTGAATTTCTCAAACATTGCGTGCTTACATCAATTGCCGAAAAGCCTGGAGCGCATTCCGCACAGCCCGGGCCACGGGCAAAATCCTGTGGTTCTCACATGCAGCGCGAACGGGCTCGTGCAGGATACCGGCTTGTGCACATCGCTGGGCAAGGCGTGGATCGGGTAAATCTGGAGCCGCCTGCAGCCAAGCTACTTGACGAACTTCATCGGGTCGATCTGGACACCGTCCTTGAGTATCTCGAAATGGACATGGGGGCCCGTCGAGCGGCCGGTATTGCCCAGCTTGGCGATCACGTGCCCACGCCGGACCACCTCGCCCGCCTTCACAAGCAAGACCTTGTTGTGCGCATAGCGCGACATGTAGCCATTGCCGTGATCGATTTCCACCAGCTTGCCGTAGTCGCCGTTTCTGCGCGCACGCGTGACAATCCCCCCGGCAACGGCCATCACGTTGCTGCCGGACTGGCCTGCAAAATCTACGCCCTGGTGCAGTTCGGGGTGACCTGTAAAGGGGTCACGACGCTTGCCAAACAGGGAGGACACCCAGCTGTACTCGACCGGCCGGCCCTGCGGCTCGGTTTCCTGCCTGACCTTCTCGTCGACCAGCGCATCGCGGATCACCTGCAACTGGCGCTCGCGCGCCTCCAGGCTGTTCTGGATCTGTTCGAATTCGGATTCAATTTTCAGGTTCCTTCCGTCGGGGGCATCCATCACCGGGGCCGGCCCGCCGATCCCGGATTCCGGCTCAAAGCTGAACTCTTCGGGCTCAAGCCCTGCCATCTCGACCAGCACGCTGCCCAGAACGTCGATGCGCTGCACCTGCGCTTGCAGCATCCCTGCCTGAGTGGTCAGTGCGCTGACCTCGGCCCGGGTTTCCTGGCGAGCCTGCTGCAGCCGCTCTTCATGTTCCGTGATGTCTTCCTTCCACTGGCTCAAGATCACCTCATTGCCGAAGTACAGGCCCAGCATGTACCCGCAGCCGAGCAATACCGTCAGTGTCAGCATCGCACCGGCAATCAAGCCAGTCCGGTACCACCTGCGTGGCTCTACATACAGGAGGCGTAGGCGCGACCGGGGGAAAATGATAATGTTCATTGCAGTTACAGTTTATCTGGATTATTGAACATCCTTGGCTGAGCCCACCCGGATGCAGAAACTCTCGTCATACATCAGTACAGGCCTGCAGGATAAAACCAAGCTGCTGCACCGGCTCACCCTGAGCCTGAGGATGCAGTTGCCCGCCACACTGGCCAGCCACTGCTGGGTGGCCAGCATCGACAACCGAACCCTGACAATCATCACGGATGACCCTGGCCATGCCAGCCTGCTCCGGTTTCAGCAGTATGAAATCCTGAAACAGCTCAACCAGGAGCTTGGCCTTGCGGTAAGAGAATACCTAAATCGGCTAAAGATTAAAATCCGAAAAACCACCAGTGAGCCAAAGCCGCCAGCACCGGCTACCCCCCTCTCGGCGGACAGCGCCCGCCATATCAATGCATGTGCCGAACATGTACAGGATCGTGAACTGAAAGAAGCGCTGCGCCGGCTGGCAAGACAGGGCAGGAAGGACTGAAGGCCGCCGGGCAGGCGGACAGGCACTAGATGTTGGCGCTGATGGGAGAGCTGTAGAGGATAGGCACTTTCTCTTCACCATCCTCGAAAGTAACTTCCTCCCAGGCACTCGTGTCCTCGACCAGTTTCCTCAGCAGCTTGTTGTTCAGGGCATGTCCCGATTTGTAGCCACTGAACGCACCGATCAGGCTGTGGCCGAGCAGGTACAGGTCGCCGATGGCATCCAGAATCTTGTGTTTGACAAACTCATCCTCGTAGCGCAGACCGTCCTCGTTCAGGATGCGGTGATCATCCACAGCAATCGAGTTGTCCAGGCTACCTCCCAGCGCCAGGTTGCGTGAACGCAGGGCCTCGAAGTCGCGCATGAACCCGAAGGTGCGTGATCGTGATATTTCCTTGACGAAAGAAGTCGTCGAAAAATCCAGTTCGGCCTTTTGCGGACCGGCCTTGAAGACCGGGTGATCGAAATCGATCATGAACCCAACCTTGAATCCATCGAACGGGTCAAACCTGGCCCACTTGTCGCCTTCCTTGACCTTCACAGACCGGGTGATCCGGATGAATCGCTTGGCGGCATTCTGCTCAACGATCCCTGAGGATTGCACCAGGAAAACGAAGGGGCCTGCACTGCCATCCATGATAGGCACTTCCGGAGCACTGACATCCACGTACGCATTGTCTATGCCCAGACCCGCCATCGCGGAGAGCAGATGCTCGACTGTGGAAATGCGCACACCTTTGGACACCAGCGTCGTGGACAGGCTGGTATCGCCGACATTCTCGGGACTGGCCTTGATCTCAAGGGGAGGATCAAGATCAACCCGACGGAAAATGACTCCGGAATCAACAGGCGCCGGACGCAGTGTCAGGTAAATCTTCTTGCCGGTATGTAGGCCTACACCCGTCGCACGTATGACATTCTTTAGTGTTCTTTGTTGTATCACAGGCCGCACATCCTATAGGTCGCTATCAGCCGCTGATTCCTTCAGCATCCCCAAGCCGCATACCGAGCAACAGGTAATATCACCGTAATATTACACAATTTCCCGATGACTTCACCAGAGATTTTAAACCCTGGCTTCACCAAGCACGCGCCGCTCAGTCGGCTTGCGTGCGCAAAAATGTAGGAATATCCAGATAATCCAGATCGTACCCCTGGTTTTTCGCGGCGACTTCCGGCCCAGGCTTGGCATGCCCCTTGGCGCTGTTCACCTCTTCATCCATGACCTTGACCGGCTTCTTGGCAGAGGTCTCGACCAGCGTCATCTTGGGTTTGGCCGGAGCCGGCGTGGTTTTCGATCCGATGCCGGTCGCCACCAGCGTCACGCGCAGGCCGTCCTGCATGGATTCGTCGATCACCGTGCCGACGACCACCGTAGCGTCATCCGAGGCCAAGCCCTTGATATGACTACCAATTTCGTCGAATTCGCCTATGGAAAGGCCGGCGCTTGCAGTCACATTCACGAGGATGCCCTTGGCCCCCGAGATATTGACATCCTCAAGCAGCGGGCTGGAGATGGCGGCTTCCGCAGCCTCACGTGCCCGCTCTGCACCCGTTGAGGTGCCTGAGCCCATCATGGCCATTCCCATCTCCGACATCACCGTGCGCACATCGGCGAAATCCACGTTGATCAGTCCCGGGCAGGTGATCAGTTCGGCGATTCCCTGCACGGCGCCGCGCAGGACGTCATTGGCTGATTTGAAGGCATCCAGCAGGTTGGTCTCCCTGCCGAGGACCGCCAGCAGTTTTTCATTGGGTATCGTGATCAGCGAATCAACGTGCTTGACGAGTTCCTCGATACCGGCATTAGCAATCTTCATGCGCTTGTCGCCCTCGAAGGGAAATGGTTTGGTCACCACGGCAACCGTCAAAACACCCAGTTCCTCGGCAATTTCTGCCACTACAGGCGCTGCACCGGTACCGGTTCCACCGCCCATACCGGCGGTGATGAACAGCATGTCCGCTCCCGCGATGGACTCGCGGATACGGTCCTGGTCTTCAAGAGCGGCCTCACGGCCCACTACCGGGTTGGCCCCGGCCCCAAGTCCCTGGGTAATGTTGTTCCCGAGCTGCAGTACCGTCTTGACGTCAGTACTTTTCAACGCCTGCGAATCGGTGTTCGCACAGATAAAATCCACGCCGTCAATGCTGGACTGCGCCATGTGCATGACGGCATTTCCGCCGCCACCGCCCACGCCGATCACCTTGATGACGGCATTCTCACCATATGTATCTACCAGTTCAAACATGACCTTTCTCCTCTAGATTTTCATGCTTAACGCATGAGTTTTTAAAAACTCCCTTGAAACCAACTCCTTACCCTATTGAACGCTCCTGCCACGACCGACTCGCCCGACAAGGCGTTCTGCTCCATCTTCTGGTTCTGGAAACCGAACAAAAGCAGACCCACCCCCGTGGCATAAATCGGATTTCTTACAACATCCACCAGGCCTGTCACATTCTGTGCTGTGCCCAAACGCACGGGCATGTGGAAAATCTCTTCCGCCAACTCCACCACGCCTTCCATCCTTGAACTGCCACCGGTCAGTACCACGCCTGCCGCAACCAGATCCTTGAAACCACTGCGCTCCAGTTCAGCCAGCACCAGCGAAAGCAACTCCTCATACCGCGGCTCTACAATTTCAGCCAGCGTCTGGCGCGACAGCTGTCTTGATTCACGATCTCCGGCACTGGGAACATCGATGGTGTCGTCGGGATTCGCGAGTTGCCGCAGTGCGCAGGCATACCTGATCTTGATATCTTCGGCATGCTGGGTCGGGGTTCGCATGGCCACCGCGATGTCATTGGTGACCTGGGTGCCGGCAATCGGGATCACGGCAGTGTGCTTGATCGCGCCGTCGGTGAATACGGCAACATCCGTAGTGCCTCCACCGATATCGACAAGGCAGATTCCCAGCTCTTTCTCATCTTCCGTGAGTACCGCACTGCTCGAGGCCAGCTGCTCCAGGATGATATCGTCCACCTCCAGTCCACAGCGATGAATACACTTGATGATGTTCTGGGCCACACTGACGGCACCTGTGACCAGGTGGACTTTTGCCTCAAGGCGTACACCGGACATGCCGATCGGCTCTCGAATGCCTTCCTGCTGGTCAATCACAAACTCCTGTGGCATCACCTGCAGCACTCTCTGGTCTGCAGGAATGGCTACGGCCCGGGCGGCATCGATCACGCGCTCCACATCCCCCTTGGAGACTTCCCGGTCCTTGATGCCGACAATACCGTGGGAATTCATGCTACGGATGTGGCTGCCGGCAATCCCGGTATATACGGAATGTATCTGGCACCCCGCCATCAACTCGGCTTCCTCAATCGCACGCTGGATGGATTGCACGGTGGACTCGATATTGACAACAACACTCTTTTTCAGTCCCCGGGACGGGCTGGTGCCAAGCCCGATCACCTCCAGCTGGTCCTCGTCATTCACCTCACCCACAATCGCGGTGACCTTGGAAGTACCGATATCCAGGCCGACGAGGATGTCTCTTTCTGTCTTGCGGCTCATAGCTTGTGTTCCAGCTTGAAATTTCCTGCCAGTTGAGGGTCTTTCCACTCGACTGCTAGACCGTTGGTATAGCGAAGGTCAATTTTCTTCACTTGCTCCATGTGTGGAGACAGGTACTCCTCGTAAGCAGTTATGAACCGCGTGACTTTCTTGCCAAGCTCACCATGCCCGAGGACCAGTATGACCCCGTTGGACAACACCAGATGCTTGGACAAGCGATCATCCTCGAACAGTCCCTGCAACTGCAGACCCAAAGGCTCCAGCCTGCGAATGTTGCGTTCGAATATACCGGCCAGCACTGCAGCACGAGCCTCTTCCCCGTACAGCATGGGTAATGCCGTATGAGGTGCCGACACGGATTCCGGGAAAAAGATTCCCCCATACACATTCATCAGTCCCGTCTTGCCCCAGCGGGCAATCGGGTTTTGCTCGTACACCGTGACCTCCAGCGTGGCGGGCCAGGTGCGCCGAACATTGACCTGGTAGATCCAGGGCAACTCCGCCAACTCCTGTTGCAGCCGTCCCATGGGGATGCGGAAAAATCCTTTCGCGACATGTGCGGTTACGATCTCCTTGAAGGCCTCACGGTCGTCGGCATGCACCTCGCCCTCGACCGTGACCTGCTGGATCTGCGGCCATGCCAGCAGACCGGGGTGGTAGGTGCGAATCCAGTATGCGCTATATGCCACGACACCCAGCAGCACGGCGATCACCAGCACATCCCATGCACTGCGTAGTGAAAAATAACCGGGCACCGTCTGGGATACGGGTGTTTTGTTCGCATGCTTTCGTTTTCGCGCAGTCATCTCAGGCCAGCGAAGTCTCCAGTATTCTGAGCACGAGTTCGACAAAGCTGATGCCCTGTGCCTTGGCAGCCATCGGCACCAGGCTGTGGTCTGTCATGCCCGGGACCGTATTGATCTCCAGAAACCACGGTTGTCCATCGCTGTCTACAATCAGATCGACACGCCCCCAGCCCGAGGCCGCCGTGGCAGCAAAGGCCTGCAGTACCTGTGCCTTGATTGCCGTTTCCCGCGCAGCAGACAACCCGGAAGGACAGTGGTACTGGGTGTCACCGGATTCGTACTTGGCATCAAAATCATAGAAGGTTCGCGGGGTTTCCAGCCGGATGGCGGGCAGTGCCTGACCATCTAGCACGGCTACCGTGTATTCCTTGCCCTCGATCCACTGTTCCGCCATCACCGTGTCCTCGAAATCGCACGCGTGCTCCCACGCTGGCACGACCCCTTCCCGGGTATCGACCTTGGTGACGCCTATGCTCGAACCCTGGGACACGGGCTTCAGGATCATGGGCAAGCCCAGTTCTGCAACCAGCGCATCCGGATCGATGGAGCCTTTGATGATCTGGAATCCAGGCGTCGGGATGCCGCGCCCGGACCAGATCTGCTTGGTCATGCGCTTGTTCATGCAGATCCCGGATGCCAGCACACCACTGCCGCTGTACGGCAGCCCGATTACCTCCAGCCCGCCCTGGATACAGCCATCCTCGCCCAGGGATCCATGCAGCGCGATGAAGGCCCGGTCAAAATTTCCGGCACGCAACCGCTCGAATACATCACCGGATACATCAATTCCCGTCGCATCCACATTCGCCTCCTGCAATGCATCCAGCACTGCAGCACCGCTCCTGAGAGAGATTTCACGTTCCGATGACTGCCCCCCCATCAGCACCGCGACCCTGCCAAAGCGCGAGACCTCCGTCATTGCACTTCCCCCAAAATCCTGACCTCGGGGACCAGCGTGACGCCCTGCTTGGCCTCTACGGTCGCATGCACCTTCCAGATCAGTTCCTCGATATCCCCGGCCGTGGCATGTCCCAGATTGATGATGAAGTTTGCATGTTTCTCCGAAACCTGCGCCCCGCCGATGCGGGCGCCCTTCAGGCCACAGCTCTCGATCAACCGGGCGGCATGATCCTGCTCCGGATTTCTGAACACCGAGCCGCAACTCTGATTCCCCAGGGGCTGGTCTGCATTGCGCCGCTCCAGCAGTGAACGAGTGACGGCCCTCGCCTGCGATGCGCTTCCGGGGGCAAATCCGAACACGGCCCCGACAAACCACTCATCCCGGGGTACCTGAACCGTGCGGTAGCCCGGCCTGAAATCATCGCAAGGCCGGGTGTGCAGTTCGCCACGGCGGTCCACGGTTTGTGCGTGCGATACGAATTCCCAGGTCGCATGACCGTAGGCACCGGAATTCATGGCCAGCGCACCTCCGACCGTGCCGGGGATGCCTACCAGAAACTCGGCACCCTGCAGCTCCTGATCTGCACAAAAGCGTGCCAGCTTGGCGCAGGCAGCGCCTGCCTCTGCCCGGACCATGCCGGGGCCTGCAATCTCCAGCCCTCCCAGACAGCCATGCAGCAATATCACCGTACCCCGTATGCCCCCGTCACGTACAAGCACATTGGTGCCGCCACCCAACCAGGTCAGCGGCACATCCTGCGTCTGGCCCGCCAAAAAAATCCTCAGATCCTGCACGTCCGCGGGCCGGTACAAAAGATCGGCAGCACCGCCAACCTTCCAGCTGGTGAATCGTGCCAGCGAGGCATTTCTTTCTAACGTCCCGCGCAGCATTTCGATGTCGTGTACCGCTTCCATATCCGTGTCACGCGAAAATCTCACTCAGATGCTGGGCAATGCCCCCAATGCTGCCTGCTCCCAGGGTGAGCAGGACATCCTGATCTTCCGAGACATGCTCCAGCGTGGCCTGGATCTCGGACAAGTCCTTCACCAAGATCGGGTCAAGCTTGCCCCGTGCACGAAGTGCACGACTCAGCGCCAGGCTGTCAGCCCCTGCCAAGGGTTCTTCGTTGGCCGCATAGACCTCACACAGCATCAGGACATCTGCTTCGTTCAGTACCCGTACAAAATCGTCGAACAGGTCCCTTGTGCGCGAATACCGGTGTGGCTGGAACAGCACGGTCAGTCTGCGCCCGGGCCAGGCATCCCGGGCAGTGGTCATCGTGGCGGCGATTTCGGCAGGGTGGTGACCATAGTCGTCCACCAGTTGAACATGCCGGTTGTTGATGGATATCTGCGGGTAGACCTGAAAACGCCGCGCAATGCCCTGAAAGTTCTCGAAGGCTGACTGTATGCAGTTTTCCTTGACATCAAGCTGCAGGGCGACAATCGCTGCCGCCACCGCGTTCAGGACATTGTGAATGCCCAGAAGATTCAGTACGAACCGGACCGGGGCCTGCCGGTCGGGTCGCAGCAGGACAAATTTTGTCTGCAGTGCAGACTTTTCGACTTCGGTGATTCGGTAATCGGCCTGGTCCGAAAAGCCGTAGGTGACACACGGGCGCGAGATCTTTGGCAACTGGGCGCGGACCGTGTCATCGTCCATACACAAAACGGCCACCCCATAAAAGGGCAAGTGATGGATAAACTGCAAGAATGCGTCCTGCAAGGTGTTGAAATCACCCCCGTATGCGGACAGATGATCCGAATCGATATTGGTCACGACCGACATGATCGGCTGCAGATACAGAAACGAGGAATCGCTTTCGTCCGCCTCGGCAACCAAGTACTGTCCGGCACCCAGCTTCGAGTGACTTCCAAAACTGTTGACACGGCCGCCGATGATAAAGGTCGGGTCCAGACCAGCGTGTGCGAGTATGGATGCAATCAGACTCGTCGTGGTGGTCTTGCCATGGGTGCCCGCCACCGCAATGCCGTAGCGGAAACGCATCAGCTCGGCAAGCATTTCCGCGCGGGGCACGACCGGGATGCGCCGTTCATGGGCGGCTGCGATCTCCGGGTTATCCTCTCCTACCGCGCTTGACATCACCACGACGTCGGCATCCCGGACATTGCCGGCATCGTGACGGTCATAAACCGTCGCGCCCAGTTTTGACAGGCGCTTCGTTATCGCGTTCTCCTGGATGTCGGAGCCGTATACCTGGTACCCCAGGTTCACCATCACCTCGGCGATGCCTCCCATGCCGGAACCACCGATGCCCACGAAGTGCACGCGCTTGATTTTGCGGGTTGCAAAATGTCCGATGTTGAATGTCATGAGCCCGGATCCTCTGCCAGCCCTGTGTGCTCGCCCTTGCGTTTCAGACAGGCCTGCAGGCAAATTTTTGCCACATCGTCGGCAGCCTGGGGCCTGGCAAAGCCACGGATAGCCGCAGCAAGGTCCTTGACCTTGGATCGATGCACCTCCATATCGCGCAACAGGGCAGCCAGCCCGGATGCATTGAACTCGCGCTCCTGGATCATCAAGGCCGCGCCCGCCTTGACCAACATGCTGGCATTGGCTGTCTGGTGATCGTCCACGGCATACGGGTACGGGACAAAAACAGCGCCGACACCTGCTATCGCAAGTTCTGCCACGGTAATCGCACCGGCCCGACAAATCACCAGGTCCGCCCAGGCGTAGGCGTCGTGCATGTTCTCGATGAACGCATCCACACGGGCTTCAATCCGGTGGGCGTCGTATGCCTGCTGCGTGAATTCGAGCTTGTTGGCTCCACTCTGATGCCAGACTTGCAGGCGCTTTCCGGCCTCCAGCAGCGCCACTGCAGCCGGAACGGTCTTGTTCAGGGTATGCGCACCCAGACTGCCGCCCACCACGAGCACATGCAGCGGCCTGTCTTCCGGGTCACCGACTTCGTGCTCACGCTTGTTTTGCGAAATTTCCTTGCGCACCGGATTGCCGACTACTTCCACATTCTTGCGTGCGAACGTGCCTGGGAATGCCGTCAGGATGTGGGTAGCGAACGGTGCGAGAAGACGATTGGTCAGACCCGAAATCGCGTTTTGCTCATGGATGACCAAGGGACGCCTGAACAAGGCGGCCGCCAGCCCTCCGGTACCAGAGACAAACCCGCCCATGCCCAGTACGGCGCAGGGTTTGTGTTTCAGCACCAGCCAGATGGTCTGCAGCCCGGCAAGCCCCAGCTTGACCGGTGCCAGCAGGTAGGTCAGTAAATCCTTGTTTCGAAGACCGCCGATGGAAATCTCTTCAAAGCGATAGGCGGTATTGGCCACCACACGCGACTCAATGCCCTTTTTCGTACCCACCCAGACCACCGGAACACCCTGCTGCTCGAGCTTCCTTGCCACCGCAAGTGCGGGAAATACATGACCGCCCGTACCGGCTGCAAAAATCATGATCGGAGCGCGCGCTGCCTTCATGAGTTCCTGAACCTCCGCACCAGTCCAGACCCTTCGGCCACCCCCTCCATGTGTACACGCATGACCAGGCCGATGGCCATGCAAACGACCAGCAGGCTGCTGCCTCCTGCACTGATCAATGGCAATGTCAGCCCCTTGGTAGGCAATACACCCATGTTGACACCGATGTTGATGAAGACCTGCAACCCCAGCCAGATCCCGATCCCGTAGCAGACCAGGGCACCGAACTTCATACCTTTCTCCTCCACCTTTTTGCCGATCGCGAAACACCTGACAATGAGCACCAGGAACAGCAGCAGCACCACGGCAACCCCGATCAGACCCAGCTCTTCGGCAATGACGGCAAACACGAAATCGTTGTGCGCCTTGGGCAGGTAAAAAAGTTTCTGCACACTGGCACCCAGGCCCAGGCCCGTCCACGAGCCGCTGCCAATCGCAATCAATGACTGGGTCAGCTGGAAACCCGAACCGAACGGGTCAGACCAGGGGTTGAGAAAAGCAGTGAGACGTTCCATGCGGTACGGGGAAGAAACGGCAATCACGGCCATGGAAGCTGCCGATGCAACGAACAGGATTACGAAGTTGAGTATTTTGGCCCCTGCCAGCCAGAACATGCCAAGTGCGGTAACCAGCAAAACGATCGCAGCACCGAAATCGGGTTCAAGCAGCAGCAAGGTAAACAGGATCAGCAAGACCAGCATGGGCCGTACAAACCCGGTGAACGACTCGATGACCTGCTGCCCATGCCGGACCAGATAGCCCGCAAGGTAGATGATCAGCAACAACTTCACAATTTCAGAAACCTGTATGCCCAGGGGGCCAAGCTCCAGCCAGCGCGTACTCCCGTACACCGTCCTGCCCATCCCCGGGATCAGTACCAGGACCAGAAGCGCCACCATCAGGAACAGCAAGAACATGCCGGAGCGTTCCAGGTGGGCCAGCCGGACTTTGGTGAGCAACAGGGCTGCCAGCACCCCGAACACCGCAAAAATGAACTGACGTTTGAAATAGTACAGCGGGTCGCCGGTGCCACGGTCTGCAATTTCTATAGAGGAGGATGCCACCATCACCAAGCCAATGCCGAGCAGCAGTACTGCAGACAGGATAAGCGTGACATCACATCGCCGGGTCAGCTCGACATCCTCGCGGGCCTCCCTTCCATGTACAAACCGTTTGGATGGGTTCACAGCGCCAGCTCCCTGACACAGTTCTCGAAATCCCTGCCCCGCTCGGTGTAGTTCTCATACATGTCGAAGCTTGCACATGCCGGGGACAGCAACACCTTGTCACCGGCAACAGAAAGTGCCTGGGCCTGGGCCACGGCATCGCGCATGGTATCTGCAGAATGAATCTGCACAGCCCCACGCAGGGCCTGCTGCAGCAAATCTGAATCCTGCCCGAACAAAATTGCGTGCTTGGCATGACGGGCTACTGCGGATCGCAAACCCGCCAGATCGCCTCCCTTGAAAATCCCGCCGGCCAGCAGGATGACATTGCTTTCCAGGCTTCTCAGTGACATGACAGAGGCACCGACATTGGTACCTTTTGAGTCATTAAACCAGGCCACACCACGGGACTTGCCAACCTGGGATAAGCGGTGCGGCAATCCCTTGAAACGTCTGAGGACGCTGCACATATTTTCCATCGACAGACCAAAGGCATGGCCAATCGCCAGCGCTGCCAGTGCATTCACGATGCCCGCCTCACCCTGCATCTTGAGACTGTCTGTCGACAACAGGCAATGATCCCCCTGGGCCAGGTACGAGTGCATGCCACGTTGCAACAGGCCGAAGCCACGGTCTGCTGGACGACCCAGGCCAAAATGCGTGACCATCCCGGAGGTCTTCATTTTCATCACAAACCCGTCATCCCGGTTGACCACACTGCAGCCCGCATGCGCGTAGATGCGCGCCTTGATTTCTGCGTATTGCTCCAGGCTATCGTGACGGTCGAGGTGATCTGCCGACACGTTCAACACCGCACCGATGCGGGGTTTCAGGGACCGTGTGGACTCGAGCTGGAAGCTCGACAGCTCCAGTACAAACAGCTGGGCGTCATCTTTTTCGAGCAGGTCCAGTACCGGGGTTCCGATATTCCCGCCTGCATACGCGCACAAACCGCAGGCCAAGGCCATCTCGGTCACCAACTGGACCACCGTGCTTTTCCCATTCGAGCCAGTCACAGCCACGACCGGCACCCGGTTGGCACTGGCAAACAGCTCGACATCTCCAAGACACTCTGCACCCTGGGCAATCGCCGCCTGAATCGCCGGATTTCTTGTATC
>VXPJ01000096.1 GCA_009839635.1 Pseudomonadota bacterium | reverse complement strand
TGTCGATGCCGGTGATCATTTCTGTCACTGGGTGCTCGACCTGGACACGTGTATTGATCTCAATAAAATAGAATTCGCCGTTTTCGTATAAAAATTCGAAGGTGCCTGCGCCCCGGTAGCCGATTTCGCGACAGGCCTGCTTCACGCGCTCGCCGATGCTATGGCGCTGCTCTTCACTGATACCGAATGCAGGCGCCTCTTCCACGACTTTCTGGTTACGACGCTGCATGGAGCAATCACGCTCGCACAGATGGATCACGTTGCCCAGCGTGTCTGCCAGCACCTGAAATTCAACATGCCTGGGAGCTTGCAAAAATTTCTCCATGTACAAGCGGTCATCATTGAATGCCGCCTTGGCCTCTGTTCGGGTCAGCGAAATCGACTCGACCAGCTTGTCTTCTTCCTCCACTACGCGCATGCCACGGCCGCCGCCGCCGCCTGCAGCCTTTACGATGACCGGATAGCCAATTTCCCTGGCCATTTGCGCATTTTCTTCATGATCTTCGCCGATGGGCTCCGTGCCTCCTGGCACACAGGGGACTCCGGCCGTCTGCATGGCCTTTTTGGCAGTAATTTTGTCACCCATGTGGCGGATGGTTTCTGCATTGGGCCCTATGAAAATAAACCCGCTGGACTCGACGATTTCGGCAAACTCGGCATTTTCTGACAAGAATCCGTAGCCGGGATGTATGGCCGTGGCGTTGGTCACTTCTGCTGCACTGATAATCGCAGGAATGTCCAGGTAGCTCTCGGTCGAGGGTGCAGGACCTACGCAAACCGATTCATCGGCCATGCCCACATGCATCAGGTCCCGATCGGCTTCAGAGTGAATGGCGACTGTCTTGATGCCCATGTCGCGGCATGCGCGCAGTATGCGTAAGGCAATTTCACCACGGTTAGCAATAACAACTTTTTCAAGCATGGGGAAACTGCCTGAGCAGAAAATCAATCAATGATGAACAAGGCCTGCCCATACTCGACCGGTTGTGCATTTTCGACCAGTCTGGCCTTGATCGTCCCGGCCTTGTCCGCCTCGATCTGGTTTAACATCTTCATGGCTTCAATGATGCACAGGGTATCACCTGCCTGTACGGAATCCCCCACCTCGACAAACGGCTTTTGCCCCGGTGCAGATGCTTCGTAGAACGTACCTACCATGGGCGAGTTGACCGCATGACCACTGGGTAACTCGGGTTCTTGTTCAGATGCGGCGCTGGGAGGGGCAGGTGTTTCCGGGGCAGCCACTACGGGCACCTGGGGTGCTGCGACCTGGCCGGCCGTGGCCATGGGTACACCGCGACTGATGCGAACGGACTCCTCACCTTCGTGGATTTCAATTTCTGCAATCCCAGACTCTTCCAGCAACTCGACAAGTTTCTTTACTTTGCGTATGTCCATACCTAGCTCGCAGACAGTTTGTAATGTGCAGCTTCAACTGCAAGGATATAGCCTTTGATGCCCAGCCCCGAAATCACGCCGGCTGCAATATCAGTCAGGAAAGAATGCTGCCTGAAGTCTTCCCGCGCAAATACGTTGGACAAGTGCACTTCGATAAAGGGGATGGACACTCCCAGCAGAGCGTCGCGCAAGGCAACACTGGTATGGGTGAAAGCGCCCGGGTTGAATATGATCATGGCGACACCTTCCTGGCTGGCCCGGTGAATCCGGTCCACCAGCTCATGCTCTGCGTTGCTTTGGAAATCATCCAGTTGATGACCCAGCTCCGTTGCTGTATCAAGTGCACAACGAACAACTTCTGCGAGGGTCTCATGCCCGTATACTTCTGGCTCCCGCTGGCCGAGCAGATTGAGGTTGGGGCCGTTCAGAAGCAAAATCTTAGCCATGGATGTATCCTGTTTCAAAATGCATGGAAAGTGCAGGCAGTACGCCTCGACACATTCAGTTGACATACACTATACCCAGATTCCTGCATTTTATCCAAAATTATATATTTCTATGAATTTAAAGAATTTTCCTTGCATGATAGAGGCAAGATCACGAAAATTAATAAAATTTTGACTGTAAGGATCCAGAAAATATGTGGGCAGAACAGCTGCAAAGGATTTAATGATATCTTTTAGTCTGCATGGCGTGCCCTGCTGTTGGCCCTCCCAAACATGGACATGAATCCCATCATTTCGGTGGCTGGTCTGTCCAAGGTCTATGGCAATGGACACCGCGCACTTCACGACATCACCCTGAACATTCATTCAGGCGAGGTCCTCGCACTGCTGGGACCCAACGGTGCAGGAAAGACCACCCTGATCTCCATTATCTGCGGAATCGTAAATCCGAGCGAAGGTTCCGTCACGGTCAGCGGCTACGACATCGAGGAGGATTACCGGATCACGCGCGCCATGATCGGGCTGGTTCCCCAAGAACTGACGCTGCCCTCGTTCGACACGGTATGGCATACCGTATGTTTCAGCCGGGGGTTGTTTGGCAAGGAGCCTAATCCCGCCTATCTGGAACAGCTTTTGCGGGACTTGTCCTTATGGGATAAAAAGGACAGCGCAATCCGCACCTTGTCTGGAGGCATGAAGCGACGTGTGCTGATTGCCAAGGCGCTGTCCCATCAACCTTTGGTCTTATTTTTGGATGAACCGACTGCCGGTGTTGACGTGGAGTTGCGCAAGGGCATGTGGAACCTCGTTACAGGGCTCAAGAAACTGGGAGTCACCATCATCCTGACCACGCACTACATTGAAGAGGCCGAAGCAATTGCAGACCGGGTGGGCGTTATTCACAAAAGTGAATTACTGGTCATCGATGATCAACAGGCCCTGAAGCACAAGCTCGGCAAACGCCAGATGACCATAGAACTGGAGCAGCCGATTGCATCGGTGCCGCACTCCCTGTCCGGGTGGTCGCTGGAGCTTTCCGGCGAAGGCCGGCAACTCGTTTACACCTATGACAGCCACAGCGAACATACCGGGATTTCCGGATTGCTGGATGCGGTAAACAGTACAGGGTTGTTGCTCAAGGACGTGAGTACATCGCAAAGCTCACTGGAAGACATTTTCATCAGCCTGGTGGGCACGGAATGATCAACACACAGGCCGCCAAGACCATCTACAAGTACGAGATGCTGCGTGCATGGAACACGATCATGCAAAGCTTTGTCTCGCCGATTATCTCCACAGTGCTGTATTTCGTCGTTTTCGGTTCTGCTATCGGAAGCCGTATTGAGACTGTCGAGGGCGTTTCCTACGGGGCATTTATTGTGCCGGGCCTGGTGATGCTTGCCCTGCTTACACAAAGTGTTGCGAATGCCTCGTTCGGCATCTATTTCCCGAGATTCACAGGGACAATCTACGAGGTGCTCTCGGCTCCCATATCCTTTGTGGAGATCCTGCTGGGCTATGTCGGCGCCGCTGCAACCAAATCCTTCATTATTGGCATGATCATTCTTGCGACCTCCGGTTTTTTTGTCGAGCTAAACATCACCCACCCTTTCTGGATGCTCGGTTTCCTGATCCTGACCTGCATTTCTTTCAGCCTGCTTGGATTCATTATCGGCCTCTGGGCCGACAACTTCGAAAAACTGCAGCTGATCCCGATGCTGGTGATCACACCCTTGGTATTCCTGGGAGGGAGCTTTTATACCATCGACATGCTGCCCCCTGCCTGGCAGACGGTTAGCCTGTTCAATCCGGTGGTCTACTTGGTCAGTGGTTTTCGCTGGAGTTTTTATGAGGTAGCCGATGTCGGTGTCGGAATCAGCTTGCTGATGGTACTGCTGTTCACAGCCATCTGTCTGGCAATCATCTGGTGGATTTTTAAAACCGGCTATCGTCTGAAGCAGTGAGTGATGAGAGCCTTACCCATTCATTGCCGCTATACCGCAGGCGCTCATCCGGGCATTCCCTGAACGATGGCATCCGTGCACATGAACAGGGATGGAGGTGCAGTCTGAGTGTGTGTTGTCGTTGGTCAGGGATGCGGTATTGTGGCTGGACCTGGTATTAATTCCCCATGTGAAGTGCCAGTGTTCCTGCGTTTTTGAAGTGGTCAATATGCGACGTGAACCGAGAGGCTCCCATGAACCCCACGATACGGTAGTCCTTCATTTCCTGGCCGGTGTGGGCATAAAACAAAATAGCGGGTGGACCAAACAGGCCCAAATGCTGTAACAGGGCCCGATCCTGCTCGTCGTTGTCGGTAACATCGGCCTGCAGCAGGATAAAATCTTGCAATGCATCCTGCACCCCTGCGTTGCTGAAAGTGAAGGCCTCCATCTCCTTGCAGGAGATACACCAGTCCGCATAAAAATCGAGCATCACGGGCCGGCCCTGCGATACGGCCAGTTGCACGGCAGACTCCAGCCCCTCTATGCCTTTGATCTGCCGGAAGGCGAGACTATGCGCTGCACCCCTGCCGGGGTACGCGCCGTCGGTGGCAACACGCTGCGCAAAAATACCCTGCAGGGGATGAAGCAGGCTGTGGCTTCCGGCTGCCGCACCAATGACCAGAATACCTCCGTACACCAGTGCAATGAGTCCAAATCCCTTCCACAATCTGAACCACCCAGAAGCACCCTCTCGAAGGGTCTCAAGTGCACCCATATATACGGAAGAAGCAATGAGCAAGGCCCCGGAAAGCAACAACACTACGGGAGTAGGAATAATGCGTTCCAGCATCCAGATAGCCAGCGCCAGCAGGAACACTCCGGTGACAGCCTTCACAGCAGCCATCCAGGTTCCTGCCTTCGGCAAGATTTTGCCAGCGGATGTACCGACTACCAGCAACGGTATTCCCATCCCCACGCTCAATGCGAAAAGAGCCAGGCCACCAATGGTCGCGTCTCCGACATCAGCGATGTAGATCAATGCACCGATTAGCGGAGCATTCACACAGGGCCCGACAATCAACGCGGAAAGAAAACCCATCACGCCGGCACCGGTGTATGAGCCCTGGCGTTGAGTTGAACTGTACGCATTCAGTCTGGACTGAATCGCCTGCGGGATTTGCAACTCGTACAGCCCGAACATGGACAGGGACAGCAATACCAGAATCCCAACAAACGTGCTGATGACCCATGGATTCTGAAACCATACCTGCACATTTTCCCCTGAAAGACCCACCACAATGCCAGCCACTGTGTAGGTGATTGCCATGGCCAGCACATAGACCAGCGACAGTCCAAAGGCCCTGGACGTTGAAACATGCTTTCCCTGGCCAACAATAATGCTGGACAGGATTGGGATCATCGGGAATACGCAGGGCGTGAAAGCCAGCAGAAGTCCCAAGCCCAGAAAGCTGGCTATGATCCACCAGAGTTTGCCGGAGGCCAGCATGGCCGCAAAGCGGTCCTGCTCAGACTGAAAACCGGAATCGCCGGAAAACAAGCCATTGGGAGCGCTTCCCGACCCGGCGCCGGCGAATGCAAGGCTGGAATGCTCATTGGCATCGCCCAAGGCCACCTGCAGGGTTTTGGTAATGGGAGGATAACAAAGGCCAGCTTTGGCACATCCCTGGTAGGTCACCTCAAGATCAAGTGCTTGCAGGTTCGCGGAGATCTGCCGAATCGGGACATCTGCCTCAAAATCATGATCAATGGTAACGACCTGACCAAAGAACTCGTCATGCATTTCCTTCCCAGGAGGCAGTTGCACAACACCAAGTACAGCCTCGCTCTTGTCCCTGGGTGCGACTGCAATCTTGTCCTTGTACAGATAGTGCCCATCCACTACCTTCCAGTCGGTCACGATGGTGTTGGCATCCTCTATGCGGGCTGAAACCTGGAAGGCTTCATCGGGATGAAGAAATTCGGTTTCGTCCACACCGAAAACGAACTGTTCAAGAGTTCCGGTTACGGATTCCGCATAGGCTGCAGGGTGTCCAAATACAAGCAGCACCCAGAAAATGATGTTGAGACGCTTCACGTGCTTACACTCTTTGCCACCCAGTCCAGATAATTTTCCAAGCCTTGTGTAATAGGAGTCGCAATGATCTCCGGAAGTTCATAGGGATGCCGGCCTTGTATAAAGGACTGCAACTTCTGATACCCGCTTTCCGTAGTCTTCATGAACACGATGCACTCCGAATCCATGCACTGCTTGCCTTGCCACATGTATACGGATTGGGCCGGAGGCAGGATATTCACGCAGGCTGCAAGCCGAGCCTGAACGATTTCTTGTGCGAGACGTGTCGCGATGTCCAGATCCGGGAAGGCCGTCAGTACTAAAACATGTGGACTCATGAACGCAACCCTTACGAAAGCTAAGTGTGGGAATTATATACTGAAGTCCGCAATGGACGATCAGTATCCGTTTGACGCTTCACAGGCCAACTGATGCTGCCACCACCACGTCCAGAAGCCCCATTTCCGAAGGCCAGTATGTTCAATGCGACGTTCACGTCCGCAGTAACGCCAGTCGTCCCTGAGCTTGCCGACGAAGTGGTTCCACGTGAACCGGGGTGCAGGCAGTAATGGATGGCTATGGGGCACGGGCATGACTGTATTGTCCAGTACGGGTTTGCATCAGACCCGGTAATCACTGATGCCTGGATTGGCTCCCAAATTCTTCAGTTTGGGAGTGTTGAGGTTGGATACCCTGATGCTTTTATGTTCGCGTATATATTGTGCGACGACGTCCCAGACTGGAGGCCCCTGAGATTTAGACCCGACAGTCGCCCACCCCGCTACCTGATATATCTTGTTCGCTTCTATTTTTTCTCCACTGTCCAAGGTCATATCCGAGATCCGGTTTCCAGCTGAGGCCGTCGGGTCACACACATAGTTCATGCCGCCCAAGCGAACCATATCTCCACCTTGCTGATAGTACGGGTCCGGATTGAACAAATTGTCACACACATCTTCAAGTATGAGCTTGATGGTTTCGCCGCTCATGCCGCTGGTGTATGTTTCGGGATAGGTCATGCAGGTTTGTGTCAGGACGTGCTCCATCGTGATGTCATCACCCGGCAGTACGGATACTCCCCATCTGAAACCGGGCGACAGCGCTATCTGGGTGTCCAGCTGCTCGATCAGGGCATCGCAGATCACTTGGTCAAACGAACCGTTGAAATTCCCCCGTCGGTACAATAAGGAATCCGCCACACCCAGCTTTTCCTCCAACCGATCGAGATAGGGATTTCTGACCTTCTCTATGTACGCTGCCATCTCCGGATCGGCATCCAGAAGGTTGGAAAATACCGGCAGCAACCGGTAGCTATAGCCGGACACTCTGTTGTTTTTGATTTCAAGATCCATGACGCCCAGAAATTTTGCATTCGACCCTGCATTCGTTACCAGGGTCACACCATTCGCATTATTCACTTCGACCGCCTGAGGCACTCCGTCATGCGTGTGGCCTCCAAAGATCGCGGTCAGGCCTGTCACGCGGCTGGCCATTTTCAAGTCAACGTCCATCCCGTTATGGGAAATCAGCACCACGGCAGCCGGTTTTTCGTGCTCATGTATAACATTTACAACTTCCTGCATTTCATCGTCCCGAATGCCAAATGACCAATAGGGTATGAACCGTCGAGGGTTGGCGATGGGTGTGTAGGGAAAGGCCTGTCCGATGACAGCAATGCGCACACCTCCTAGTTCTTTGATCGTATAGGGTTTGAATATGTGCCCAGTATTTTCATCATAGGCGGGCTGGTCTTCAAAGAAGCCGTCTTCTGTCAGTTTGACATTTTGTGCGATGAACTCACCGTTAAACGCCTGGATGTTCTCCATCACCTCCTTATCGTGATAGGTAAACTCCCAGTGACCCGTCATTACATCAACACCTAGAAGATTGCACGCATTGACCATGTCCCTGCCGCGTGTCCAGTAGGCGGTCCCTGATCCCTGCCATGTGTCGCCGCCATCCAGCAACAGCGTGTTCTCTTCACCAAACTCGTGTCTTAGCTTTTTTACCAGCGTGCACAGATGTGCAAAGCCCCCCACCTTGCCATATTTCTTTGCCGCATCAATGAAATCGAGAAAGGTGAAAGCGTGCACTGCCATGCGGTTGGCAGGATTCAGATCGAACCGGTCCAGCAAGTGAGTGCCCACCAGGTGAGGAGCCTTGCCGCGGGCGTTTCCAACACCGATATTGACGCTGGGCTCGCGAAAATAAACAGGGAGCAGCTGGGCGTGGCAATCCGTAATGTGAAGAAGCCTCACATTGCCCTTTTTGGGAACCTCGTATACGTCGGTGGACCTGCCAGCCTTCAGGCCGCGGGACGATGGCAATATTCCTGCCACTGCCGCTGCGTTCAATAATGATAGGAATTGACGGCGCGTCAGGTACACGGCTCGATTTACGACTGGACCCGGGCAGCCCTATCGCAGGTAGGATGGGTTGCGTGCTTTTCCTTTTTGCGAAACGGCCTGCTCGTATCCAAGTTCGCTTTGGGTTTTGGCTTTCTGTGCGAGCTTTTTCGCCCGATCAAAATCTCCATCTGCCGCAGCCTGCTCTGCCTCCTTGATGAACTTCCCGACATCGCGCCACTCGCCTCCTACAGAACTTGCCTTTTTTTGTGCCGACTTGGCCGTATTGAGCAGATTCACAAATTCGGTATCATCGTAAGCCGATACACCTGCGAACAATCCGGCAGACAGCAACATGGCCGTAGTGACCATCGAAATTAAAATGTATTTGAGCAGTACTCCCATTGCCTGATTCCCCCTAGTCTAGACCTGCCGTATGAATACAAACTTCACGGATTCATCATTTCCGTGCAGCAGGGCCGTTCAATACGATCCCGTTACTCATGTATGTGTGAAAGTATTCCAGGTTGCGATATTCCTCACCTTGCGCGGCAAAGGGTTTAGCTCGGACCTGCTTGAGACAACCACTGTAGCGACGGTGCAGTGTTCCTAGAGTCCCCCACCCGGAACGGTATACCGGCCAGCCCGTAGTTTGCCCTACGGCCGGGCTCAACACATCAGAACGCAGATTCATGCCGGAGTTAGGAAAGTGGCACTGGTCGCAGGAAAAATTCAACTGCCCTCTGCGCGTGAAGTAGAACTCCTTGCCTTTCTCATAAGCTTCCAGCGCACGCGGATCATCCGCAGGTATTACCACATTGGTCAACTGCCCACGGCTTTCGAAGGCCATGTACGCCAAAATGTCATTGATGGGCCCCTTCATGTATTTCAAGGGCTGCTCTCCATTAGCCTCTCTGCATTGATTAATCGCAAGCGCTAGAGTGATGACCTTTCCTTGTTCTTTGCTCCATTGCGGATACAAGTGCTGAGAGCCCGGTCCGTTCGGAAAGCAGTCCGCATAGGATCTTCCGTTTGAAAACTTGGTATTCCACATGGACTCCCCGCGTTCGATAAACGGCTCATAAGGCGGGAATTCTTCGATCGCCTCCCAGTTTTCACGCTGCTGAGCACTGATTGCATATACGCCATTTGCAAATTCTTGAAAATCGATACTTGGAAAGCGTTTCTTGAAGTAGTCCTGATACAGCCTCACATCGTCCTCGGGACTTGCTGACAGTACTTGCACGAACAACGAACCTGCCAATACCAGGACAGTGGCAATCAATGCATTTTTCATTTTTCCTCTCCCGCAACAACGACTGGTGACCATCACTTGATTACGGCCTCTCTCGAATCCACGTTGCCTTGATTGTCAATCCAGCTGATCTTGATGCTGTCTCCAGGGCTCGCGCCCTTGAATTTGAATGCGAAGTACGGGTTTCTTGCCACACCCGCGCCGGTGTTTGCATGGAAAACTACTTTACCGTGAGCCTCGGCTTTGATTTCTTTTATGAAATGGGCCGGGACGAGTTTGTTGGTTCTGCTGTCCTTGCGTGTCCCGGTTTCCATAGGGTGCGTAACAAGCACTTTTACTGTGACAATGTCGTCTGTGCTCTTGGCACGAATCTTGATCGTCTCTGCCATATCAACTTACCTTCTGTCTATGGGTTAGCCGCCGCATCCACCAATAGTCACCTTGACTTCCTTCGCGGTCTTGAACAACTGGTCTCCTGATTTCACCAAAGCCACAATGTCAGATGTTTTTGCCATCTTGATGCGTACCGACACAAACGGCTCACTGTCTTTCAGGTCAAAACTTGCAACCAGCGGCTGGGGGTTATGCGGCACGATGATGGAAATGGACTCCGTATCTGCGATGTTGCTGGTGACGGTGACAGGCACCACGGCACCATTCTCGGCAATTTCGGGTGCCTTGATCACGATATCACCTTGTTCCGATTCGGTGGTGCCCAGCAGTGCAGTCAGGGCCTCCTCCATGGACTTCGCCTTGAAGGCATTCTCGGGCCAGGCGGCAAGCAAAAGTTTGGGCATTCCAACCATGGCTGCCAAACCGGCAACGACCGTATTCTTGATCACTGTTCTTCGTGTAAGGCTCATAGTCTCGACCTCGTAAAATCTCAAAATGCAACGTATGCGGTCACAGGGTGTACATATACTCGACGATGTCATCGATGTCTTGTTCGCTGATAATCTTGTGCCTCCCAAATGGTGGCATCAGGGCCTCCGGGCGTGACGTGGTAATGTCCCAGATGATGTCTCGAAGCCTTTGCCTGTCCGGGAAACGGGCTTTCATCGCTATCAGGGGTGGCCCCAGATTTCCGGGAGCCTCGCCGCCCTCGATCAGGTGACAGGACAGGCAGTTTCCCGCTTTCCGGTCAAAGGCTACTTTCTTGCCATTTTCCACAGTGCTTCCATCCGCGAAAACAGCGGAGGTCATGATGAACACGCTGGCAGCAAACACAAGGATCAGGACAACATGGATCGAACGATAGAGGGGTTTACGCATCTATTTCTCCATCTCAATTTTCAGGCAAAGGTTAACATGCATTGCGTTACCGGCATATTCCACAGGGCCTGGTAATGCAGCCATGAACGGCTGCGGGACTTGATTTTTTGCAACACCGTTGCCTTCGAAACACGGATTTGACATCCAGAGCGGTCGCCTGATGCAATCTGTCCATCCACCATATCCGGCCCACAGGTCTCAGTATGTGTGGAATTTGCGTACAATCATTTAGGGAATTCAAATCACACGATGCGCACGTATGATTCCATAAAACCTCAAATCGCCATGGGTCATGCATGGCAAACGAAAACGGGCCCAGTGAGCTAAACCCGCGAAGGAGAAGTCAATGTCACGAATCCATGTACGACCTTTTCCGGTTCTGTTTGCAGCATTTGTGATTATACCGATCATCGAAATCTATCTGCTGATCCAGGTCGGCAGCCTGATCGGTGCACTGCCGACCATCGGGCTGGTGGTGCTGACCGCCGTGCTGGGCGTGGCTCTGTTGCGTGCCCAGGGACTGCAGACGTATCTCAGGTTCCAGCGGTCCCTGTCCGAGGGCCGTTATCCTGCCACCGAGATCCTTGAGGGTGTGGCATTACTCCTAGGTGGGGCCTTGCTGCTCACCCCGGGTTTTTTTACCGACTTTGTCGGGTTTGTCTGCCTGGTACCCTTGACTCGCAGAGCCCTGATTTCGTGGTCCATGGTCCGTTATGTCCGAATCTATCCAAACACCCTCCACGACGGTCCCGGAAGCATCTACGAAGGTGAAACTACCCATCGGGACGATTGATTCCCGAGATGATTTACAGCTGAAAAACCGCTTGACTTGACTTGTTTCGTGCGTATTATTAGCACTCTTTTGTGGGGAGTGCTAATACTTGCGGCCTCCGTAGATAAAGCAAAACACGTTACCAACATCCAATTCAGTCGATATTTTTAAGGAGGCAATCCTGATGAAGTTACGTCCGTTGCATGACCGCGTGGTCGTCAAGCGTATGGAAGAAGAGCGTACGAGTCCCGGAGGGATCGTGATCCCGGATTCAGCTACAGAAAAACCGATCAAGGGCGAAGTGGTTGCCGTGGGGAATGGCAAGATTACGGAAAGCGGAGATGTTCGTCCGCTGGATCTGAAAGCTGGGGACAAAATCCTGTTCGGGAAATATTCCGGTACCGAGGTGAAGGTCGAAGGCGAAGAATTGCTCGTGATGCGCGAAGACGATGTCATGGCAGTGATCGAAGGCTAGTTTCTCTCAATCAAGAAGTTTTAACGCATTTAGGAAGGAATAATCATGAGTTCGAAAGAAGTACGTTTTGACGAAGATGCCAGACAGCGAATGGCGCAAGGCGTCAATGTCTTGGCCAACGCCGTAAAGGCAACGCTGGGTCCCAAAGGACGCAATGTCGTTCTGGACAAATCGTTTGGTGCTCCCACGGTGACCAAAGACGGGGTGTCCGTTGCCAAGGAAATTGAACTGGAAGACAAGTTCGAGAACATGGGCGCACAAATGGTAAAAGAGGTTGCCTCGCAAACTTCCGACGTAGCCGGTGACGGCACGACCACTGCCACGCTGCTGGCCCAGGCCATCGTGCGTGAAGGCATGAAGGCGGTCGCGGCGGGCATGAACCCGATGGATCTCAAGCGTGGTCTGGACAAGGCGGTAAGTGCTGCAGTTTCCAGCCTGCAGGATCTTTCCAAGCCCTGTGAAGATTCCAAGGCCATTGCCCAGGTGGGCAGCATCTCTGCCAATGCAGACTCCTCCATTGGCGACATCATTGCCGATTCCATGGACAAGGTCGGAAAAGAGGGCGTCATCACGGTCGAGGAAGGCAATGCCCTGGAAAATGAACTGGAAGTGGTTGAAGGCATGCAGTTTGACCGCGGTTATCTGTCACCCTACTTTGTCAACAACCAAGACAGCATGAGTGCAGACCTGGAAGACGCCTACGTGCTGCTGCATGACAAGAAAGTATCCAACATCCGTGACTTGCTCCCCTTGCTTGAAGGGGTGGCCAAAGCGGGCAAACCCCTGATGATCATTGCAGAAGACGTGGAAGGCGAGGCCCTGGCGACCCTGGTTGTCAACACCATTCGTGGCATCGTGAAAGTCTGCGCGGCCAAGGCACCCGGCTTCGGTGACCGGCGCAAGGCCATGCTGCAGGACATCGCCGTGCTGACCGGCGGTACAGTGATCTCCGAGGAAGTTGGGCTCTCGCTGGAAAAAACCAGCCTGGACGATCTCGGCAACGCCAAGCGCATCATGGTTTCGAAAGAAAACACTACGATCGTGGATGGTGCGGGACAGGCGAACGACATCAAGGCACGCATTGACCAGATCAAGGCCCAGATCGAGGAGGCGACTTCCGACTATGACAAGGAAAAACTGCAGGAGCGCATGGCAAAGCTTGCCGGCGGTGTTGCAGTGATCAAGGTCGGTGCCGCAACCGAAGTGGAAATGAAAGAAAAGAAAGCCCGTGTGGAAGATGCTCTGCATGCAACACGTGCAGCGGTTGAAGAAGGTGTTGTCCCGGGCGGCGGTGTGGCACTGCTGCGCGCATACAAGGTCCTGGATGACCTGCAAGGTGACAACCACGACCAGGATATGGGCATTGGAATTGCCCGCCGGGCGATGGAAGAGCCTTTGCGCCAGATCGTCACCAATTCCGGAGAAGAAGCCTCCGTCATTCTTGCCAAGGTCGATGAGGGAGAGGGCAACTTCGGTTACAACGCTGCAACCGGTGAGTTCGGTGACATGATCAAGATGGGCATACTGGACCCCACCAAGGTGGCACGAACTGCACTGCAAAATGCAGCTTCCATAGCTGGCCTGATGATCACGACACAGGCCATGGTAGCTGAAAAACCGAGCGAAGAAGCGCATGACCACCCAGGTGCCACGGACATGGCTGGCATGGGTGGCATGGGTGGCATGATGTAATCGACCACACAGCTTTTTCTTGCTTCAAAGGCCCCGCACTGCGGGGCCTTTTTTGTGGGACACGTATCCCGCATACTGCAACTCATGCGAGTTGACCCGGCCAGCCACCTGATTACCGGCGTGCATTATGTCCCTTCGCCGAATACCGATGAACGCCCGGGGGGCTGCCAGCCTTCCGTGATCGTTCTCCACAACATCAGCCTGCCTCCCGGCGAATTCGGAGGACCTGGCATCGAGCAGCTTTTCACCAACCAACTGGATCCAGACGCACACCCCGATTTCGCCCCGATTGCCGAACACAGGGTATCCGCACATGTGCTGATACGACGCGATGGAAGCATTGTGCAGTTTGTGCCCTTTCACCGCCGCGCCTGGCATGCGGGCATCTCGAGTTACCAAGGACGGGAGAATTGCAACGACTTCAGCATCGGCATTGAACTGGAGGGCACCGATACCCTGCCCTATGAAAACGGCCAGTACCAGGTTCTGGCCACACTGATCGATGCGCTGAGAATTGCCTACCCGTCATTGAGCAGGCAAAGAATTGTGGGTCATTCCGAGATTGCACCGGACCGGAAAACCGACCCGGGTCAGGCATTCGACTGGGACCGCCTGCATCAGGAACTGGCCTGAACCAGCGGCATTAATTCAGGACCATCCACAGTCGAAACCAGGGCCTGCAGCCTACGAACTTCCGCATTTCTTCAAAGAAGCATTTGAAAATAAAGTGTGTAAAATGCCCGTGAACAGATAAATCCGAAGGCTGGATTGATACTGCGCAGGCCAACAGAAAATCATCAGCCTCCCCGCATCAATGTACGACCAGCTACACAGCCACCTCAGCAGGATCACTCAGGACGGGCAACAACACTTATTGTCTGGTGGCAAAATCGGCCTGGAAAAGGAATCGTTACGCGTGGACAGTGACGGGAAAATTTCCCAACAACCACACCCGTCTTCGCTGGGCTCCGCGCTCACCAACCCCTATATCACGACCGACTATTCGGAAGCCCTGCTGGAACTGATCACTCCACCCCTACAGGGAATTGCCACGACCCTGGGGTTTTTGGAAAAAATTCATCAGTTTGTCTATGGCCAGCTCAGGCACGAGTCTTTGTGGGGTGCGAGCATGCCGTGCGTAATCGATGGCGAGGCGAGCATCCCGATTGCAGATTACGGCCCGTCAAACCTGGGCATGATGAAGACTGTGTATCGCCGTGGTCTCGGCCATCGTTACGGCAAGATGATGCAGGTAATTGCGGGCATCCATTTCAATTATTCGCTGCCAGACCCATTCTGGCCGTATTACAGCGACCTTTTCCCCCGCAATGCTTTGAAGCGAGATTTCATTGACGACCGGTATTTTGCCTTGACCCGGAATCTGCAGCGTTACGGCTGGTTGATCTACTACCTGTTTGGAGCATCACCCGCAATCTGCAAGTCCTTTGTAGACGGACAACCCGGTACACTGCAGCAGTTTGACGCCACTACATACTATCTTCCTCACGCGACGTCATTGCGCATGGGAGATATCGGCTACAACAACAAGCTGGAAAGTGAGATTGGAATCAAGGCCTGCTACGACAGTCTGGATTCGTATATCCAGTGCCTGACCCATGCGATTGAAACGTCATGTCCAAAATATGAAAAGATTGGTGTCAAGACGGCAGGCGAATACCGGCAGCTCAACACCAATTTTTTGCAAATTGAGAATGAGTACTACAGTACTGTGCGACCGAAGCAGCCCTCTTTGAACAATGAAAAGCCGGTCCATGCCCTTCGCCAGCGTGGTGTCCAGT
>VXPJ01000062.1 GCA_009839635.1 Pseudomonadota bacterium | reverse complement strand
GCCTCGCCGTTGGAAAGCATGAAGTTGTTGATGGTGCCTGTGAGCGTGTTCAGCATGTTCGGTGCGATAGTGCCGGGTTGGCTCGTGTCAGAGGGATCGTCACCTGCATGTACTTGTCCGAAAGTGGCAGTTAACGCTACATTTGCAATGAAGTGGCCGGAAGTGGCCGTATCGATTGAGCCGTCCGTTTCCTTGTAGGCTTCCCTCACATATACGCCAACAGCACCGCCCGAATAGGTTGCGCTACCCCTGACAGAAGTAGTACTACCTGAGCCTGCTATTGAAGAACCAGCAAAGGTCTGGACCTCGTTATAGGTGACTGCATCATCACTGTCGGTGGTCCTCTGAAGCCAGAAACCGTAGTGCAGGTAGTCGTAGTCCGGCTGGTCGGAGGTGGCACCCGCATCAGGTGTGAAGACCCAGTCGCCTGCAACGCTGGTAATCATACCCATTGCATCGTATGTGATCGAGCATGCACTGGTACCATTACACCTGTAGGTTCCAGACGCACCGTTGTAGGTGCCTGCGGTTTCAAAGGCCTCGTCCATATTGTCGGTGCTGGCATCGTCATTGGCGTAATTCAGCGTGCCCGAACCACTGGAAGAAAACCCACCGGACATGATCTGTGCAATGTTAGCCGCCACGACATTTAGAGCGGTCCAGTCGTTGGTGGCTGTTCCATCATTATCGGCATCCACCGCGTCATCAAGGTCGCGGGCATTCAGCGCTTGGGGTGTCGTTCCGTCAGCAAGCTCAAACATCGCGAACGGCACGGCCGTGGGAGCCGCGATATCGGTACTGACTATCACGACTTCTGATACCACGTTGCCATCTGCGTCCGCATCCATCGTACGGGTGTGCATGGTGCGTCCGTCTTCGAAGTCCATGGCCTGCATGAACGTTTCGTTGTCATCTGCAGTGGTACCCTCAACAGTGATCGAAGTCTCGTCGTACTTGATGTTCACGTTGTATTCGCCTGCAACTTGGGCGTCCGTAGGTGCGCCAGTACCACCGAGTCCTTCGTCATCAGCAGCTGCTACAGCGGCCTCGGTCTCGATAGCTGTTCTCTTTGTAGCTGCCGCTGCGGTAGCTGCTGCAATTTCTTCTGCAGTCGGGCCTGGGTCCATGCAATCAGGGTACGTCCCCACTTTTCCCTGATCGGCACAGGTCTTCATTGTCATATCATCAGGTGGGGGTGTGCTACTGCCGCCGCCACCGCCTCCACAGGCAGCCAAGATAAAGGACACCAGCAACACTGGTGCAAGATGAACTATTTTCATGAGTTATGTCTCCTCACTTCTCGTAGACATTGAATTCATCCGGCATGGTGCCGGGCCATTTGCTAACGTCTACTAAGAAGTGGAAGTCTCTGCCATGTTTCCACATGGCACAGAAAATAAGCCTATTTACCGTGCGCGAATGGTATTGCATTCGGCAGATAACCCGGCTACGGAATCCTAGTAGAGTTAGCAAGGCGAAGTATATAACACATAACTATGTGTGAACAACAACCATTTAAATCAGATGATGCGAAAGGGACAGATTGGGTTTTGGCAAACCGTGGAGAGACAATGCATCGCTGGTTGAAATCCGAACAAGTGTGACGGCCTGCTGCTGCAGGCACGACTTCACCGTTTCGATCCAATATGGCTGACTACTCAGGCCAGACGCTGCAACAAGGCCAGGGGATGGGCGCGCAGCAGCCCGCGCGTGACCGCCATGCCAAGGCCGGCGATCACGCCCATGCCGAGTACCGGGGCTGCGAGCCACACCCAGACGTGTGCGCGAAAGCCCTGCTCGAACACCTGCGTTTGCAGGTAATACACCACCGCCTCGGTGCCGAAGGCGGCCAGCCCCCCGGCCACCAGGCCGAGCCAGGCGAACTCGATGAGCAGTGATGTGAGAATCAGACGCCGTCCTGCCCCGAGGGTTCGAAGCACTGCATGCTCGGCGAAACGCTCATCCAGGCTCGCCTGGATGCAGGCCAGCAATACCAGTAGCCCCGCACCCAGCACCAGGGCAAAGATCAGCTCGATAGCCAGGCTCACCTGGCGGATCACAGTGCGGATCTGCTCCACCAAGGCATCGACCTCGATCACCACCACGGTCGGAAACGCCCGGGTGAATACATCCAGCAGGGGTTTCTCGTAGGGCTCGAGGGCAAAGGTCGACATGTAGGTAGCGCCGAGCTGATCCAGGGTCCCGGGTGAGAAGATCAGGAAAAAGTTCGGCTGCATGGTCTCCCACGTCACGCTTCGAATGCTGGCCACCCGCGCCTGCACGCGCTGCTGGTTGATCTCGAACTCCAGGACATCGCCAAGCCCGATGCCAAGCCACGTGGCATATTCGTGCTCGATCGAGACCTCGCCCGGGGCGGATCCCTGTCCCCACCACCGCCCGGCAAGCACCTGGTTGCCTGTGGGCAGCTCCTGCGTCCAGGTGACCCTTCGGTGGCGAAGCGCACCGCGGGTATCCCCGGGCGTACTGCGCGGGTCGCGCCTCATGCGATCGCTCCAGAAAAAAGGCCCCTGCGGGTCGGGCACGCTCCCGTTGATGGCGATCATGCGCGCGCTCAGCAAAGGATAGAAGGCCTGCACCTCGATGGCTTGGCGCGAAAGGAAGGCCGTGATGGCGGGGATGTCGGCCTCCGCCACGTTGGTCATGAAATGGTTCGGGGCGGATTCGGGCCACTGCGCGCGCCAGTCGCTGATCAGGTCGGTGCGCACCACGGCCAGCACCAGCAGGGCCATCAGGGCAAGCGCGAACACACTGACCTGCAGCAGGTTCGAGATGCGCCTTCGCCTGAGTCCCGAAAGTGCCAGGCTCCAGGCATGTCCCGCGCCCATGCCAAGCACCGTACCACTTCGCAAGAATGCCCAGGCGAGCCCCGCCAGACACAGCCCGGCAACAGCCAGGGTCGCAACCAGCCAGCCCGTCAGGGCAAGGTCGCGGCTCAAGGCGAGCACCAAGGCAATCGCACCGAGCGCACCGATGCCGTACGGCATCCACTCGGTACCGGCTGCATCCCCGAGTTCCTTGTGCAGCACGCGAAGCGCCGGGATCCTGTACAGGGCGAGCAGCGGCGGCAGGGCGAAAAACAGCAAGCAGGCGAGGCAGGTGGTGGCACCGATGACAAAGGCGCGCGGCCCCGGGGCCGGCAGCTCGATCGCCACCAGCGGATCGAGCGCCGCCAGGATGCCATGGTGGATGAGCGCACCGAGGGCACAACCGGCCAGCGTTGCGGTGGCGGCCAGCATCAGCACGATGAGCAGGTACAGCAAGCTGATCTGCCGGGCACCGGCCCCCAGGGTCTTTAGGATGGCCACGTAATCGTAGTGGCGCACGCTGTAGCGGCGCGAGGCCAGGGCAATGGCAAGTCCTGCAAGCAGCACCGCGAGGCCTACTCCGAGATACAGGAAGCGGGCCGAGCGATCCAGGGCGTCGGCCACGACGCGGCTTTGCGTTCGCACATCCCGCAGCGTGTATTTTCCGGCGTAGGTCTTGGTGAGCCACTGTCCGAAGGCCTGCAGCGCGAGCGGGTCGGGGTGGGCGAACAGGTAGCGGTAGTTGACGCGCGAGCCAAACTGCACCATGCCGGTGGCCGGCACGTCCGCGACATGCATGAGAAGGCGTGGGCCGGCATTGTCGAGCATCCCGCCGAGCCCGCGATCGGGCTCGGTGATGAGTACCGCAGCGATGCGAAGCTCGGTCTCGCCAAGCGCGACATGCTCGCCGACTGAAAGCTCCAGGGTTCGCAAGGCACGTGCTTCAAGCCAGGCTTCTCCCGGGGCCGGTCCATGCGGGGCGGCCCGGGGTGGGGTAAACGGGCGATCCGCGGCCTCAAGGTGTCCGCGAAGCGGGTAGGCATCGCTCACCGCCTTGACCGAGACCAGCGTGCTGGCCTGATCGGAGAAGGCCATGGAGACGAAGTTCAGCGTGCGCGCCAGGCCCAGGCCGCGGGCCCTGGCCGCTTCAAGGATCTCGGCAGGCACGGGATGCGGGGTGCGCAGGATGCGGTCCGCAGCCAGAATGCGGGTGGCCTCGCGCTCGATGGCCATCTCCAGGCGCTCGGTGAAAAGTGCCACAGCCACGGTCGATGCGACTGCAACGGCAAGTGCCAGCGCGAGCACGCGAAGCTCCCCGCCGCGCCAGTCGCGAAACAAAAGGCGTGCGGCCAGTGCCCACAGGCGCATACCCGAAACCGCATGCATCTCAGTCGGCATGCGCACTGCCCTCGCCCGCAGCGGCCTCGACGATACGCCCGCGCGCAAGGTTCAGGAGACGATCGCAGCGCTCGGCCAGGCGCACGTCGTGGGTGACCAGCACCAGCGTGGTCTCGAACTCGCGGTTGAGGTCGAACAGGAGATCGATCACGCGCGCGCCCGTGTCGGTGTCCAGGTTTCCGGTCGGCTCATCGGCGAACAGCACCGGGGCACGGGTGGCAAAGGCGCGCGCCATGGCCACGCGTTGCTGCTCACCGCCGGAGAGTTGGCCGGGATAGTGGTGCAGGCGCTGTGCCAGGCCGACGCGCTCGAGCACGCCCTTGGCCTGGGTTTTGGCCGACCCCTGCCCGGCAAGCTCGATCGGCAGCATGACGTTTTCAAGGGCCGTGAGCCCGGGCAGCAGGTGGAAGGACTGGAACACGAAACCGATGTAGCGCGCACGAAGCACGGCGCGCTGTTCCTCATCCAGGGTGGAGAGGCGATGGCCGTCGAGAATCACCTCGCCCGAGGTGGCGACATCGAGGCCTGCCATGAGCGCGAGCAGCGTCGATTTTCCGGACCCGGAGGCGCCGGCCACGGCCACCGATTGCGCACGTGCAATCTCCAGGCTGATGCCTGAGAGTATCGTCAGCTCCCCTTCACGGGTCGCCACGCGCTTGATGAGATCGACGGTGCGTATCATGGAATTCCCCGATGTTCGGATTGCATCTGAAGGGTCATCGCCATTATATTCAAATGCGAACAACAAGCGCCTGCCCGCCCGGGCCAAACTGCCATGAAGATCCGCTGGCTCGTATCCGTACTGCTGCTCTGCATCCTCGCACACCCTGCGGGCGCACGCGTGCTGCTGGTGTATGGCAACAGCCTGAGTGCGGCCTTCGGCATCCCCGAGGAGCAGGGCTGGGTGCACCTGCTGGACGAGCACCTGAAGCGCGAGGGAATTCCCGTTCAGGTCGTCAACGCCAGTGTCAGCGGCGAGACCACCGTCGGCGGACTGGCGCGACTGCCGGGCGTGCTCGACCACCATGCGCCTTCCTGGGTGATCCTGGAACTCGGCGGCAACGACGGGCTCCGCGGCATGCCCGTCAAACACATCCGCGAGAACATCGAGGCGATGATTCGACTGATCCGCGAGCGTGGCGCCGAGGTGCTCCTGACCGGCATCCGCCTGCCGCCCAACTACGGACCGCGTTACACCACCCCCTTCTTCGAGAACTACGCAAGCCTTGCCCGGGCCCACCGGCTGGCATTGGTGCCGAACCTGCTCGAGGGGGTAGCGCGCATGCCGGACGGCATGCAGCTCGACGGCATCCATCCGAGTGCCACCGCCCAGGCGCGCATCCTCGAGAACGTCTGGGTGCATCTCGAAGCGCTGGTGCTGCGGCCCACCCAGAGGGTCGCCCGGGGTCCCGCCTGCGGCAACTGGAATGCGCAGGCCTTTTTCGAGGTAGCGGACGCGCTGCTCGTTCGAACCTGCCTCAATGCCGGGGCGAATGTGAACGAACGTGACGCCAAGGGGCGGACCCCGCTGCATTGGGCGGCGGGCTACGGCGCAAGCCCTGCACTGATCGAGACGCTGATCGGTGCCGGGGCCGATCCCGGTGCGAGTGCCGACAACGGCGCCACGCCGCTGCACTTCGCAGCCGGCTACAACCACAACCCGGCGATCATCACGGCATTGCTGAAAGGCGGAGCCGACCTGCACGCCACCGACAAGATTGGCGCGACGGCCCTGCACTGGACCAGCTACAATCCGGCCAACCCGGCCATGGCCACGGCCCTGATGCAGGCTGCAAAACGATGATGAATTTGCCCATACCCCGCTCCCCTGTTCTCGGCCTGTCTGCGCCCGGGCAATGGGCACTGCTGCTCCTGGTGGCGATACTGGGCGCCGGTTGCGAGGATTCCCGGGTGCGGGCCGACTGCAGCCAGTGGAACACAAAGGAGTTTTTCCAGCAGGCGCACGTCTCTGATGTGCGCACCTGCCTCGAGGCCGGGGCCAGCCTTGAGGTGCGCAACTTCTTCGGCGAGAAGCCGATCCACGTGGCGGCGATGCACAGCAATAAGCCCGCAGTCATCGGGCTGCTGGTCGAAGCCGGGGCCGATCCCAATGCACTGGCCGCAGAAGGCACCACGCCGCTGCACGCGGCCGTGGACCTGAACAGTAACCTGCGCGTCATCGAGGCGCTGGCGCGCACCGGGGCCGACCCGAACCGCCAGGACCATTACGGCTGGATGCCACTGCACGTGGCCGTGGTCGACCCGCACCATGCCGCCGGGATCACGGAGACCCTACTCAAGATCGGCGCCGATCCCCGGGCCCGCGGCTACTACGGCACCACCGCCCTGCACCGTGCGGCACGCTATGCCACGCACCCCAAGGCCGTGATCCGCATCCTGTGCAAGGCCGGGGTCGATCCGAACGTGCGCACCGCAAACGGCTCCGCCCCCCTGCACTGGGCAGCGACCTATTCCGGCGGCTCCGATGCGATCCGGGTTCTGGTCAAGGCGGGCGCGGATCCCAATGTCCAGGACCACGCCGGGGCGACCGCGCTGCACAGAGCCATCCGCTTCAACGAGCGCCCGAAGGCCGTGGTCGAGACCCTGATCGAGGTCGGTACCGATCCCAGCATTCGCAACCTGGCCGGTCTGACTCCCTGGGAATATGTGCAGATGTACGATCCGATGGAGAACACGGGTTCCTGGCAGGCCTTGCGCGACGGCTACCTCAAGGGGCTTGGGCGCGCCTCTGCCCCGGAGCCCGCCTGGGGGCCCCCGGATTGATCACTTTTTAACCAATCTGCTTGCATCGGGCCTGCCGAGAGGCCATCATTGGAGCCCCATAGCCCGGAATCAGAACAATAATATGAACCGGTTGCGCAATATATTGGTGGCCTGCCTGTGCCTGGCGGCCGCCAGCCAGGTCACCCTGGGAGCCCAGTGCACACACTGGAACTCCGAGCAATTCTTCGAGCGGGCCACCGTTGATGCGGTACGTGCCTGCCTCGCCGAGGGTACCGACCCGAACGACCGCGACGAGTACGGCATCACGCCACTGCACCGCACGGCTGGGCTCAACAGCGACGACGCCGTGACCGTAGCACTGCTGGAGGCCGGCGCCGATCCGATGGCGCGCATGCACGAGTACGACTGGACCCCGCTGCACGTGGCCGCCATGAACGATGACAACCCGGTGGGCGTGATCACGGCCCTGGTGCGGGCCGGCGCGGACCCGAACGCGAAGGCGGTCGACGGGCTGACCCCGCTGCACATGGCCGCCGGAATGAATACCAATCCCGAGAGCATCCATACCGTGCTGGGTGTCGGCGCACGCCTGGATGCGAAGGGTTCAAACGGGCTGACCCCGCTGCACATGGCCGCCCGGCTCAACAAGAATCCCGCCGTGGTCGCGGCCCTGCTTGGCGCAGGAGCCGATGCGAATGCCCGCGACCGGGAGCACAGGACGGCCTGGGATTATGCCAAGCACAACCGTGCTCTGCGTGGCACCGAGATCGGCAAACAACTGAAGATGCATGTTTCCAAGGCCGCCGGGCCCTGAGACACGACTGGGACGAGGCAAGCTCGCTAGATGATCACTTCGCCGAGCAACGGCGAGGCATAGTACCGGAGCCAGTGCGTGATGTCGGCATCGCCGAGGCCCTCCCACTGGCACACCACGCGGATGACGTACAGGAAATCCCCTTCCTTGATGAACGGCTGAAACTCGGCGTAGACCTCGTAGACCTCGCGTTGCGCATAGATGAGGTAGGCGTTCTCCGAGACCTTGGTATGCGGCTCGAACGTCTTGATCAGCTCCACCAGCGATTCGCGGTTGGCCTCATTCTCCGGATCCAGCTTGAAGATCACCATGTACGACATTCCACCTCTCCTCATTAAGACGGGTTAAGTGAACGCCGGTAATTCTAGCAAGCGGCGGGATATGCTGTCATGCTCACACCACCCCAAACAGGAGGATGCAGGTCATCGAGAAATGACTGCTTGATGGCTCACAGGTATTTCTTGAAACTGCGTGCGGCCAGGGCCACTGCAAGACTGGTCAGCAGCGCTGCAGGCAGCACGACCCAGCCCGGATGCAGGCTCACCGGCAGGGCCAGATAGACAATGAACGGGGCCACCAGCAGCGGAGGGATCGCAGCCCTGGCATGATGGTAGATGAACGAGCTCTCGCGCCCGGCACTGCGGCGGCGAAGATCGCGCTGCACCAGCCCATCGATGAGTCCCGCAACGCCAAATAGCATGAATGCCGGGATGGCCAGTGCGAGCACGGCCAGGCGCACGGCAAAGAGCTGCAGCACCTGCAGGCCCGCGAGCAGAAAATGCGAAACCGGGTGTGTGATGCGGTGCAGATGTGCAGTCCAGCCCCGGGATGCGCCGGAAGGCCGGGAAGCGACCCAGTGCACAAAGCCCGCAGCCCCGGTGAGTTCCAGAAGTGCCTGTACACGATCACGTGCCCCCAGGACAAAACCTGCCGGCTCATCGACCAGCAGGCTGCGGGTGAACTCGGACTCCACCAGGGCAATCTCGAATTTAAGCATGTCCGGGCGGTGCCTCACTGCCACTGATATACCGCAGTGACCACGGATCAATTCAATTCAATGCCATACGTTTAGAAACCTGGGACTTTCGCGGCACCTGCGGCGCCTGGCGCTCACCGGACAGGATCGCCTCGGGCACCTCGCCCATGGTCCAGCAGGCGGTACGAATCCTGCCGTCTCTCTCCTGCAGGGCCTGGCGGTCCACGCCGGTGTGGCGGTAGCCTTGCGGGATCATGAAGGTCGCGCGAACAGCCAACCAGCAGTTCATGGCGGGCGGCGTTGTCGAGGTGGCCGATGTGGCTTGCGGTCAGCGCACGGCAGACCAGCGCATCGTACTCGCAGAGCAGCTGGGCACCCTGGTAGGCGTAGGGGTTGGCGAATGCGAGGCGGGTACGGTGTGGTCGCTTGGATTTAGCCAGCGAGACCTGCATGCCAGAGTCCTGCAGGGCCAACAGGTTGTCCATGTCGCGCCGCCACTTGCCGATTAACTGGCGCGTGGCCTCGAGGGCATCACAGACCTTGACCAGCCACCAGTCGGCCCAGGGGTCATCGGCGCGCGAGCCGTCCCAGATCAGGCGCAGGCGATCGGCAAAGGTGAGCAATCCGATGATGGTCGGCTTGTTGCGTGCTGCCGGTCGCCCCTGGATCAGCAACTGCGCCTGTCGGGTATGCAGGATCAGCCAGACCTCGGGGTGCAACACCCCGGGACGGCCCGGGACCGGGCCGGACTTGGGCGTGGCATCTTGCAGGGATTCGGAATCTTCGGTGTTCATGTAACGGGGCTCCTCCCGGGGTTGGGTGCGAGCGCCTATGTATCCATGCCGGGGCAGCACTCGGCAAGCTGAAAACGATGCGACGAGTGTTGCCGTTCGCGGGTCGCAGGGGTCTGGACAGGGCTGTGGTCCCCAGGGGACCATACCCTTGACATGAGGTGCGAGACGTAAGTGCCTGTTTGCTGGTACGGGTGATTCAGCGATTGGTACGGCTCATGGCCTGGTCGAAGGTCTCGGCCAGGTTTCCGTACTGCACCCAGCGCCGCGTCAGGTACCAGATGGCGCGCATGGACAGGCCGGTTTCCTGTTGCAGTTCCAGATAGGCCTTGGGGGCCAGCAGTCCCGAGGCGTCGCGGTCGGTGCGCGCTGACCAGATTTTCCACAGCTCGTGCGAGCTGCCCTCGTCCGGGGCCGGCGGGCGCCCGCTCGAAGGATCCACCGACAGGCTGCGCCGAAGCCGCCCGTATTCCCTTGAGTTCAGGCCAAACAATACCTGCAGCATCTCGCGCGGGGCATCGGCGGCCACCAGTGCCTGCATGACGCCCTCGGATTTGCGCTGCTCACGCAGGTACTCGATCATGGGCCAGTACACCTGCCGATTCAGGCGAATCTCCAGGCAATGCGCACGCAAGGCCTCGACCCGGTAGAAGTCCGGCAAGCTCATCTCGCGAAGCGCCTCGATCTCGCGCGCCCCGAACTTCATGAGGCGAAGCGCGGCCAGATCGCCCTCGGCCAGGCAGCGCACGGCATACATGAGCACTGCGGTGACCAGCTCGGCTTCCTTGGTCCCTTTCATGGGGTGCTCGCCCACAGTGCTTGCCCACGTGCCTCGGCACCAAGATGCAGGCGCCGGTAGGCATCCATCAGGCGCACCAGGTCGTTCCAGTCCTGCTCGTGCAGGCTGCGCCAAAGCCGGGCAAGGTCCTGAACCTCAATGGCTGTGCCAAAGGCTGCATCTTGAAAACGTCTGCTGGCCAGCACATCGTCCGGAACCTGCGACATCTCCGCGCAGGCGGCCAATTGCCACCACAGCATGCGGGAACAAAACTCCTCCTCACAGTCCTCGGCCGGCTCGGGCGGATTTCCGTCGAGCACGAAGCCACACCCCAGGTCCGTCAGCGGGCGAACCTGCCCGGCGAAGCCCCCCCGTTCAGCTAGGCGCTCAGCCAGTTGCCGGATGCGATCACGCAGCTGGTTGAGGTCCGGGCCTTCGGCCAGGGCCTGCTCGGCCAGGACATACGGGAGATCGCGGGCCTCGGGGCCAGCCGGGTCCGTGGACCCGGATTCGAGGCCGGGTTCTGTCTTTGCGGCCTGCGTGCGTGCGGGAGCGGGAGGCGGATCCGGGGGCTCGGGCTCGGGTAGCGGGAAAGTCACGATACGGCCCTGCAATTCGGCATCCAGAGCGGTTCGAACGGTGTGCAGGCCGAGTTCAGCCTCCAGCGCGATCTCAACCTCCACGGCCCCCTGCAGGGCGGCCCCGTCCCAGTCCGGACCGTCGTAGCGCCGACACAGAACCGTAAACAGCGCATCAAAGGCTGTCTCGCAGTCCGGGCAATAGCGCTTCCACAGCCGTGCGCCAGCCCGGTGCAGGGCCCGAAGGCGCGCCACCTGCAGCTTGCCGAGGCCAGCTTCCAGCGCCTGCGGAATCCAGGGCACCAGCGTGGTGACCGCGTACTCCATCAGCGAAATCCGCCCGTGGGTGATGCTGTAGCCGCGCTCGCGAAGCCGCGCCTCAAGCGCGCGCTGGGTGAGGGGGCTGCCCTGCTCTTCCTCGAGCAGTGTGCGGGCTTCAAGTACGGCCTGCGCCTTATCGATAAAAGGAAGGTTGCCGCGCAGTTCGTTCTCGCGAAGGTGCGCGAGTAATACGTCGGACTCGCAGGTCCAGGGCCTGAGCAGGCAATGCACGCGGGCATAGCGGGATTCGCCGGTGTGCGCATGCAGTTCCTTGAGGATGCGAAGCCGGGTGTTGCCGCCAGCCTGCACGATGTAGTCCGACTCACCGGGGCGGCAGGTGATGAACAGCGGCTGGTCCATGCCGCGGGCGCGGATCGAGGCCTTGATACGGTCGTATTGCGGATTTTCCAGGCGCCGGGGATTGCGCTCGTAGCACTTGATGCGCTCGACCTCCACCTGCATCGGCTGCGGACCCTCGGCCGGGATCCACGGATCGCCGGGGGTGACCGGCAGGGCAGCTTGCGGGGAACGGCTCATGCATTTAAGTTATCAGAATGATAACTAATGGGCAAGTATCAATTATCATATAGATAATTACATGCTATAGTACCCGGCATGACGCGAAAACAGGACCAGATCCGCCTGCAAAACCTCGAACGCCTGATCCGTGAGGCGGGCTCGGTCGCCGAGCTGGCCAAGGCGGCCGGCACCAACAAGTCCTACCTCAGCCAGGTACGCCACCAGACCCGTACTCCCAGCGGCACGCCGCGACGGCTTGGCGATGAGGTGGCCGGCATGCTGGAGGCCGGCATGGGCAAGCCCGAGGGCTGGATGGACGACCGCCACGAGCCGGTGACCCGCGAACCCGACAGCGGCGCACGCTTTCACGACGAGGGCGGCATCCATACCCTGTGCCCGCTGATCTCCTGGGTACAGGCCGGCGCCTGGCGTGAGACGTGCCAGGAGTTCGTGCCGGACTACGACACCGAACTGCTGCCCTGCCCGGTGCGCTGTTCAAGCCGCACCTTCGTGCTGCGGGTCAGCGGCGTCAGCATGGAACCCGACTTCCACGAGGGGGACCTCGTCTTTGTTGACCCTGAGGTCGTGGCAAGCCACGGCAAGTACGTAGTCGTGTTGCTCAACTCTACCAACGAAACGACTTTCAAGCAGCTGGTCGTCGAGGGCGAGCGCCAGTACCTGAGGGCGCTGAACCCGGCCTGGCCGGAGCGCATCATCGAGATCAATTCGGACGCCACCATCTGCGGCGTCGTGGTGTTCAAGGGTATGGTGGTTTGAGCCTGCTCAAGGTGCAACACCGAGCAGGCTGTGGCTTGTCTCAAGTTGACTCGCACTCCCAGAAGTTGGAATGTCTGCTTTGTAAAACCCCTAGTTATTCTTGGCGATCAGCATTTAGCTACATGAATTGAAGCCCCTCAGTGCAGCAAGGTTTCAGGCATGAGCATGCTCATCCTTAAGGGTTGGTAATGCTCGTATCAGCTTGCTCGCCTTTTTCTCGGCGAGACGTAGCTCGTAAAGCTTTTGTAGATTTAGCCAGAATTCTGCGCTGGTTCCAAAGAAGTGCCCTAGACGCAAGGCTGTATCACCAGTGATAGCCCGCTGACCATTCAGAATCCCTGTGATGCGGTTGGCAGGCACCTTGAGACTGCGTGCGAGTGCTGAGGCACTCATGTTGAGTTCTTTCAGCTCTTCAGCCAAGTGTTCGCCGGGATGTATTGCAGGGACAGCCATAGTGGTTCCTCCTAGTGATAATCAACAATTTCTACATGCTCGGGTCCGGGAGATCCTTTTGACCATTCGAAGCAAATTCGCCACTGGTCGTTGACGCGGATGCTGTACTGGCCTGCACGATCACCCTTTAGCACTTTTAAACGGTTACCAGGCAAGGCAGCGAGGTCCTGGGGTGCAACTGCCGCTTCAAGCCGATCGATATTCAGCCATAAAGCCCGCTCGATACCGGCAAAAGCTTTGACCCTTTTTCCAGCAACAAAGTTGGCAGTTCGCTTGCCACGGCAGCTTACAATCAAATTGACACACTTGTATTATGCATTACGTAAAGAGTAATGAAAGTCACGGATAGTGTCAACCAGAATCTCAGCGCAGAAATCTTTCGAAGCCTAAAGACGCTGTCTTGAACCAGGACGCATCATCGAGGTCGATTCCGATACCACCATCTGTGGCGTCGTGGTGTTCAAGGGCATGGTGGTCTGAGCCTATCCAGTTCCAAGTTGTAGTCCCAAGCTAACCTACGGTAGGTCTTCGAAAGTAAGGTTCTCGATCATAGCCCCTACTCCTTTAGAATGCCGGGGCACAATCGCACTTTAATAAATTCTCTTGCCAGCGTATAACTGCGCATGCACAGTTTCATCTGACTTCACAAAATGTATCGGATACGGAAATCTTTTAATCCTAGAAACAAACGCTCCCGCTCTCTTGAAACCCGATCGATACGACGGAGGGTGCGCAACATGTTCAGAGATCTTCTTGCAGCAACGAGTGCTGCAGAAGCAGAAACGGCATTCTGGATTAGTTGACGGAACTAAGACTTTCACAAAAACAAGGGGGACGTGGTTAATTTACCACGAGCAAGACATCATGCAAGAATCCAAAAATCTAAAACTTTTCCTCAGCTACTCCCATTTGGATGAAGATAGTATTCATCAATTTTCAAAACATTTAACTCCACTAAGAAACAATGGACTTTTTTCTCAATGGTATGACCGCAAGATAGTCGCTGGGGAGGATTTTCGTAAATCTATAGACAACAACCTACTTGATGCCGACATCATTTGCTTATTTATCTCTGCAAATTTTCTTGCGTCAGACGCATGTATGTCAGAAAAAACAGATGCCCTCAAACTAAAAGGGCGCAAGGGAGTATCTGTGATACCAATTATTTTGGCCGATTGTGGATGGGAGGATGATCCTGATATTTCACCACTATTAGCCTTGCCTACAGATGGTCATGCAGTTTCCAACTTTGAAGATGTCAATGCTGCTTGGAATGATGTTTACAAAGGCCTGTCTTCTGTTATGGAAAAAGAAACTGCTATAAGGCAGCTCAAGATCTGTGATCAATTTACCAAAAGTTTTCTAGAGAATACTGAATTGCTATCTAAATCTCACTCTCAAAAAGATGAGATATTGCTACAGCATATTTTTGTGTTTCCCGAAGTATCAGAATATAACGACTTGAGAGAATTTGAGAAGAAAAAAGGCTCAGAAAAGCTATTGGAAGACTTTTCCAACCATCCAAAAATACTCATAGCTGGAGAAAGTCACTCTGGAAAGACAACATTATGTAAGAAATTTTTCACCGAGCTTCGGCGCAAGAATTTTATCCCAATATATATTTCTGACAGTGTCAAAAATTATCATGGGAAAATAGAGAACAGAATCTCAGAGTCTTTTAGAGATCAATACCAGGATTGCGCGATATCTTTAGAAGATATAGACGTTGATAGGGTCATACCAATTGTCGATGATTTTCACTTTGCCAAAAATAAAGAAAGACTTATCAAGGCATTAATTCCGTACAAGCACCAAATACTAATTGTTGATGAAATATTTGGTTTAAATTTTCAGGGTGAGAGTCTAATTAGTACGTTTAAGCATTTTGAAATCGAAGAGTTCAGCCCTTCATTGAGGGATAAGCTGATCAGGAAATGGCTCCATTTGACAGATGCTAGCGGTAAAGCTTTACCAAATAAGAATTCGATTTACCAGAATATCGATCAAACAACTGAATTAGTTAACAGTGCATTAGGGAAAAGCTTAGGCAGTGGCATTATGCCTGCTTACCCATTTTTTGTCCTCATGGTAATAAACACCTATGAGACTTTCTCAAAGCCGCTTGATCAAGAGATCACATCGCAGGGCTACTGTTATCAAGCCTTAATTTATGCTTATTTAACCAAACAAGGAGTGAAAAACGATGATATTGACACCTATGTAAACTTTCTCACCGAATTAGCATTTTATCAATATCAAAGCAGAAAACATGAGCTCCCAGCTCATGAGTTTGATGCCTTTATTGAGCAGTACAAGGGTAAGTACAATTTGCCCGTTGCAGAAAATACCCTCCTTACAAACCTACGGGAAACCAATATTTTCTCTTCAAATGGATTCAATAACTATTCCTTTTGTTATTCCTATTTATTTTACTTTTTTGTTGCCAAGTATCTTGCTGAACATCTAGAAGACTGCCAAAAGATAATCCACCATATAATGAATAACCTGCATAAAAATGATTATGCATATATTGCTGTTTTTCTATCTCATCATTCGAAAAACATTTTAGTAGTAGAGAAAATTATTGAAATTGCATCCGATCTTTTTGAAAAATTTGAGCCGTTTACATTGACACGTGATGAGCTTGGTTTTTTTGACAAACAAACAGATGTAATTGTTCAAGCTGTGTTACCTAAAGCACATGATTTACCGGAGCAAGTTAGGAAACAAGACCTAAAAGTGCAAGATCAGTTAGAGGAACAAGAGGAGAAGGAAGAGTTAGAGGGGGAGGAAGAGGAAAATGAAGGGGAGTTTGATTTTGAGTTAGTAAAAGAGTTACGCAGAACCATTAAAACAGTAGAAGTAATGGGAATGATGATAAAAAATAGGGCTGGCTCTCTGGAAAAATACAAACTTGAATCCATTTTTGAGGAAGGAATGAATGCCCATCTTCGGGTTATGCAATCATTTATTGAACTTGTTAAGCATGAAGAGGCCCAGGATGAGGTTGTGGAGTATATTTTAAGTAGACTGAGTTTGATTGAAAAAGAAAGGGGCAAGAATTTAGACCAAGATAAATTAAAGGCTATTTCAAGGAGGATTTTTTGGAACACGAATTTCTTTATCCTCTACAGCATAATTAACAAAATCATACATTCTTTGGGTTCAGATAAACTGACAGCAATAATTGAAACAGTTTGCGACAAAAAAGGTACGCCAGCTGCATTTTTAATTAAGCATGGGATTTTTATGTGGTACAAAAAAAATCTACAACTTGACCACATTACAGATGGAATCAAGTCTGACGATTTTTCAGAAATAGCTAAGAACATTCTTAGACATAGAGTCGCCGATCATTGCCGCATCCACTCAGTGAGCTTTAAAGAAAAACAGAAAATTGAGAACAAATTAAGTATCCCGAGCATAAAACTTTTGAAAGTCGGTGATCAGGAAAACTAGCCTAAACCAGATATTATTTCATCTGTTCGGTTTGTTTTGTTACCGGTGAATCGGGATTGTGTGTCAGAAATGCGAAAAGTCTACTGGGCCGAGCTTTAGATAAGCTTCTGATGTGATAAACACGTCATATAAGGAGACTAGTCAATGTACACAATCACAAGAGCCTATTCCCTGAATAATGTAATATTCTCAAGCAGATTGGCGTCTCATCAATATCAATCAGATCAAGTTTCGGTTCATTTATACTGACCGGATACACTAGCAACATCATCAAGACCGATCCGGATGCCACCATCTGCGGAGTCGTGGTCTTCAAGGGTATGGTGGTCTGAGCCTACCCAGTTATCTCGGGGGATTATAATCGTAACCTTATTTTATACGCCCCACTTTGTTATAATCTTGTGGGGTCAATGCGTGATGCATTTATTTTTCGACAATAAGAACTCAATCTTGACGTCAATAATCAGGTGATGGAAAACAACCGGCAAATGAATCTGTGCGTGTGAATTTTTAGACGAGTTCCATGAAGACTAGCTGCTAAATAGCAACCAGAGGTATCTAGTTGAAACCGAGCATGATTTCCACGTTCCTCGAACTGGGAAATTCGACTTCACGCAACCTGGAATTTTCACATCGCCCGGATGTCCAGGTGAGCTATGGAGAGGAGACTATTACGGAATCCAATCTTTTGGAAATCCGGCGACGCCATGAAAACCGCATTACCCTTCATACCTTTTCCAAACAGAAAGAAGCAAAAGTCGGTGCTGACTGGGAGTGGCATATAGTCGGGCACTGGCGAACCCTCAAGATGAGAGTTCAGGCTAAACGGCTGTACAGCAATAATCTCCTAAGAGTGCGTCATAAGGTAGGGTCGTTGGGGAAGCAGCAACGTGACCTTCTGATCCAAGGAGCCCAGAAAGACGGCGTGAAGCCATTGTATTGTATCT
>VXPJ01000092.1 GCA_009839635.1 Pseudomonadota bacterium | reverse complement strand
CTTCAGGTCGAGCAGAATCCAGCACCATCATGCGGTACTCGTCCGTGCTGATACCGGTATAGACCCCGGTGCGGCTGCTCTTCAGACACCCCGGATCGATGCCCGCATCCTCAAGCGCATGCCAGCTCGTCTCCAGCATCATTCGCTGTTGCGGGTCAAGCATCTGTGCTTCGACGGGTGAAATCCGGAAGAACGCAGCGTCGAAGCGGTCGATGTCTTCCACGAATCCCCCGAACTGGCAGGCCGGGCTGCGCACCGCATCATCCGGGAACAACGCATCCACGCGATCAACCCCGGTACCGGGTTCTGCCTGCGTGATGGCATTTCCCCCGCTGTCCAGCAAATGCCAAAAAGCGGCAAGGTCCGGCGCACCCGGGAACCGGCAGGCCATGCCCACGATGGCGATCGGCGGACTGGAGGTCAAGCTCTCTGGTTTTCGCACATCTCCCTCGGGACCGGGAGATAACTTGACATCGTGCGGGCTATCCGGTTTCACGAAATGAATTCTCTGTTTTTATGAATTTTTGAGAAGCCGAAAGTTATGGTAGTCCGAGCTGGCACCGATAGTAAACCCCGGACCATCTCCGGGGGCTGGACCGGTACCTGCAAGCTGGGCATCTCCGTATACAAACCCCCTCGTGTATAATGGAGCCGCCTGTGATTACCTTGACTTCCTGCGCCAAACTTCCGGTTTCCTGCCACCGGATGCAACCCCCTTCCTGCGGCCCGTGACGGCGGAACACATCATCCTGATCGGGGCCATGGGGGTCGGCAAGTCGTCGGTCGGGCGAAAGCTCGCCAAAAAACTGAACCGGCCCTTTTATGACAGTGACCAGGTCATCGAGGAGAAAACCGGCGTCGACATCGCGACCATTTTCGAGTACGAGGGCGAAGCCGGCTTCAGGCTGCGCGAGGAGAAAGCCATTGGCGAACTGTGTCGCCGGCAAGCCATGGTGCTTGCTACAGGAGGCGGTGCGGTGCTTGCCGCGCCCTCCCGCAATCTTCTGATGACCCATGGCACGGTCATCTACCTGAAGGCCTCAATCGATATGCTCTTCAAGCGAACCCGGCACAGCAATCACCGGCCCTTGCTGAATGTGCCGGACAAGCGCCGGGCCATCGCCGAGTTGCTGGAACAAAGGGAACCCTTGTATTTGCAAACCGCGGACCATACCATCGACACGGACCGGCGCACAGTGAGCTGGACGGCCAACCGGGTGTTACAACTCCTGGACCTGACGACGGAGTCCTGAATTCCTCCCCCGACGATGATTCAATTTGAAGTACAACTTGGCACGCGCGGTTATCCGATCTATATCGGAGCCGGCCTGCTTGGTGAGCCCCGTTACCTGAAAGAGCACATCCGCGGCAGCCGCGTGTTCGTTCTCAGCAACGAGCGGGTGGCGCCCTTGTACCTGGAAGCCGTCTGCCGACAGCTTGAACCGGAACGCGTCCTGCATCTCGTGCTTCCTGATGGCGAGGCGACCAAGTCCCTGCAAACCCTGGAGCGGGTGTATAGCTGCCTGCTGGAGCACCGCTGCGGGCGTGATACGACGCTGTTGGCCCTTGGGGGCGGGGTGATCGGCGACATCACAGGCTTTGCTGCGGCCACCTATTTGCGCGGCGTGGACTTTATCCAGATTCCGACCACACTGCTCGCCCAGGTGGACTCCTCGGTAGGCGGCAAGACCGGGGTCAATCACGCACTGGGCAAAAACATGATCGGTGCCTTCCACCAGCCGCGGTGCGTGATCGCCGACCTGGAGTGCCTGCACACTCTCGAAGACCGGGAACTGCGCGCAGGAGTCGCCGAGATCATCAAGTACGGGCTCATTCGCGATGCCGAATTCTTCGCTTGGCTGGAAGACAACGTCGAGCACCTGCTTGCACGTGACGCCGAGGCCCTGACTTATGCCGTGCACCGCTCCTGCAAGAACAAGGCCGAGGTCGTGGCCGAGGACGAACTGGAAACCTCCGGAACCCGCGCGTTACTGAATCTCGGGCATACCTTCGGTCACGCCATCGAAACGGCGCTCGGCTACGGGCAGTGGCTGCATGGCGAAGCCGTCGCCTGCGGCATGCTGATGGCCGCAAGGATGTCGATCCGGCTGGGCTGGCTGAACGAGGAGGCTGGTGAGCGCATCCGGGCGCTGCTGGCGCGCGCACAACTGCCCAGTGCCCCGCCCGAAGCCCTGCAGGCAGAGTCTTTACAGGAACACATGGCACGCGACAAGAAGGCCCGTGCGGGCCAGTTGCACCTGGTGCTTCTCAGGGACATCGGCCAGGCCGTGCTCACTGCCGAGTTTTCGGCATCGACCCTGAAAGACACGCTGCAGGAATTTTGCGGGGCCTGAGCGGTGCGAGGCATCCCGGCATCCGACCCCGTACACAAGGTCCAATCCACCATTCTGGCTCCGTACGGCGCACACGAGTCCGACAGCCGGGGGCGAATGCATGCCGAGGCCCCGGCTTCACACCGCGGAGAATACCGGCGCGACCGCGAACGGATCATTCACAGCACGGCCTTTCGCAGGTTGGAGTACAAGACCCAGCTGTTCGTCAATCACGAGGGAGACCTGTATCGCACCCGCCTTACCCATTCCATTGAGGTGGCCCAGGTGGCACGCAGCATCGCGTACCGCCTCGGACTCAATGAGCCGCTCTGCGAGGCGATTGCACTGGCCCACGATCTGGGCCATACCCCGTTCGGCCACGCCGGCCAGGATGCCCTCAACCGCTGCATGCAGGCGCACGGCGGTTTCGAGCACAATCTGCAATCCCTGCGAGTGGTCGACTGCCTGGAACTGAAGTACCCGCAGTTCCCGGGCTTGAACCTGACATTCGAGACCCGCGAAGGCATCCTCAAGCATTGCTCGAAAAAGAATGCACGGGCCTTGGGGTCGGTGGGACAGCGCTTTCTCGAGCGCACGCAGCCGAGCCTGGAAGCCCAGCTGGCCAATATCGCTGATGAGATTGCCTACACCAGCCATGACATCGATGACGGCCTGCGCGCCAACCTGATCACCGTGTCCAAGCTCAGGGAAGTCGAACTGTTTGACCAGCACATCGATGCCGTCGAGCATGAATTTCCGCAGCTTGGACGGCGCCAGAAAACCTACGAGACCATCCGCCGGATCCGTAACCGGCTGGTGGCAGATCTGATCACGGCGAGCCAGGCGGCCATTGACGAAGCCAGGGTAGGCAGCCTCGATGAGGTACGTGCGGCACCGGGTTCCCTGATCCGTTTCAGCGAACCCATGCGTGAGAAAAACCAGGCACTCAAGAACTTTCTGCGAGAACACCTGTACCGTCACGAGCGCGTACACCGCATGAACCGCAAGGCCGCAAAAGTGGTCGCGGACCTGTACGCCGCGTTCTTCAGGGATGCCCGCCTGATGCCGGACGAATACCGCGGGATGGCCAATGAGGCCGCCGGCCGGGATGGCGACAGCGGGCGTGCTCGGGTGATCTCCGATTACATCTCCGGCATGACCGACCGCTACGCGATAGCCGAGCACCGGCGCATCTTCAATGAGAAGATTTTCTAAGTATCCACCGGCACAGCCCGGCGCTTGACCCTGTCCTTGCGCAAGGCGCATCATGGAACGAACACACGCCATCGGGGATACGTGCTCGTACCCCGGGCTACGGGCGTGAACAAGAACGAACCCTGCACCGCAGTGCCCATTGATTTGCCGTGTCGACCCGAATCCCGCAATCCTTCATCGATGAACTGATCGCGCGCACGGATATCGTTGAGCTCATCAGCGGCCACGTCTCCCTGAAAAAGAAGGGCCGAGAGTACATGGCCTGCTGTCCTTTCCACAACGAGAAAACCCCTTCGTTCACGGTCAGCCCGGAGAAGCAGTTCTACCACTGTTTCGGCTGCGGCGCACACGGTACCGCGCTTGGATTCCTGATGGATTACGAACGCCTCGAATTCCTAGAAGCCGTCGAGGTCCTGGCGCAGCGTGCGGGCCTGGAAGTGCCCCGCGATGCAGGCGCGCCACCACCACAGAGCCATCACAAGCTACTGGCCCTGCTGGAGCAGGCCCATGCTCACTTTCGCAGCTGTCTGCGCGCAGAGCCCACAGCTACCAGGTACCTGAAAAACCGTGGACTGAGCGGCGAGGTCGCAGCACGTTTCGGACTCGGGTTCGCGCCGGACAGTTTTGACAGCCTGCTGAACGTGCTCAAGGGAGAAGCGGGTGAAGCTGAGCTTTTGCGCAGTGGCCTGGTCAAGAAAAATGTCCATGGCAAGCTGTACGACTGCTTCCGGAACCGCATCATGTTCGCGATCCGTGACCGGCGCGGGCGGGTGATCGGCTTCGGTGGACGGGTACTGGACGATGCCATCCCCAAATACATGAACTCTCCCGAAAGCCCGGTATTTCACAAGGGCGACGTGCTGTACGGCATGTACGAGGCACGCAAAGCCAAAGGTGCCCCGAGTAACCTGCTGGTGGTGGAAGGCTACATGGACGTGCTCGCCCTGGCACAGCATGGCATCGAGAATACCGTGGCCACGCTGGGCACGGCCACGACCTCACAACATGTTCAGCAACTGTTTCGCTACACCCAGGAAATCATCTTCTGCTTTGACGGTGATCGTGCCGGTCGCGAGGCAGCCTGGCGCGCCGCCGAGCACACCGTACCGGTGTTTCGCGACGGGCTGGAAGCGAAGTTCCTGTTCCTGCCGCAAGGAGAGGACCCGGATAGCCTGATTCGCGCACGCGGCAAGGAGATCTTCCTGCAGTACGTGGACGACAGCATCCCGCTGTCAGAGTTCATCCTGGACAAGCTGAGCCGCGATTCGGACATTCGCACTCCGGCAGGCAAGGCCCGTCTTGCCCAGCGGGCAAAGCCGTTGCTGTCCAAGCTTCCGGACGGTGTGTTCAAGAAACTTGTTTTCGAGGAACTGGAAAAAATGGTCGGCGCACCGGTGCACTACGCCGTGGCCAAGCCGACACCAAGGGACATGCATCGGTTCAAAGTGGCCGATGCCCTGAGCCGTGCCACTCCTGTGCGGCTTGCGATCACGGCCCTGCTGCACCAGCCTGACCTGGCCAAGACGGTCACAGCCCCTGATTCCCTGCATGAATCGCCGATCCCGGGAGTGGCACTTCTTGCAAGGATCCTGCAGATCTGGCAACAGGAACCCGAGCTCAGCCATGCAGCACTGATCGAGCGTTTTCGCGGCCAGGAAGAGGCCCAGCAATTGCAGAAGCTGATGACCTGGGAGCCGCCGCAACTGCAGCAACCTGACCAGGCCTTTGAAGATGCCATGAAATGGATCTGCCGTAAGAGCGACCAGGCACGGGTGCAGGCATTGATCGACAAGGAACAAACGGACGGGCTGAGTGAAACGGAAAAACAGCAGCTTCGGAACCTGCTGCACCACAAGGTGTCCTAAGGAAATCGATTTGACCCGCCGGGGCGAATCCCGGGCCTCGATAGCGCTGCAAGGCACGTGTGTGCCCGGGCCCTCGCAAACGATCCGCACACGCGAGTAATTTCGTGTTTCCGGCGACCGCAGGATGATCAGTTACAAGTTAAGTCCTTGATTTCCATCAGGGTGCTATCCATATCACCCATATCCTGATATATTTAGACGTTTGGTTCATGGAATGCCCGGATCCGGGCAGCAGGTGTACATTTGGACGAAAATCAACAGCAATCCAGCAGCATCAAGCAGCTTATCGCCAAAGGCAAGGAACAGGGCTACCTGACCTATGCCGAAGTCAACGACCATCTGCCAAGTGGCATCGTGGACCCCGAACAGATCGAAGACATCGTTGGCATGATCAATGACATGGGCATCAATGTCCATGAGCAACCCCCTGACACCGACAGCCTAGTGCTGACCGACAGCGCCGCCACAGACGATGACGTCGAGGAGGCCGCCGCGGCCCTGGCCACCGTGGACAGCGAGTTCGGCCGTACCACAGACCCGGTACGCATGTACATGCGCGAGATGGGGATCGTGAACCTGCTGACCCGCGAGGGGGAAATCAAGATTGCAAAGCGCATCGAAGAGGGCCTGCGCCAGGTCCTGTTTGCGATCGGACACTATCCATCCACCATTGAGAAGTTGCTGGCGTTCCATGGCAAGGTCAAATCCGAGGAGTTGCGCCTGACGGACCTGATTATCGGGTTCGTGGATCTCGACGAAGACACGGATGCCATCCCTCCGCCCGCGGCACAAATCACTCAGGAAAGCAAGAATGCCAATGTAGGCGAGGATGACGAGGCCGATGAAAAAGAGCAAGACACCGGACCCGACCCCAAGGAAGTCCAGGCCTATTTCAGGAAGCTGCAGCGGCTGTACAAGAAGTTTTTGGCCGCCAACAACGATACCAAAAAACGGCTCAAGGCCGGAGAGGACCTTGCCAACGAGTTCACCATGGTCAAGCTCACGCCCAAGATGGTGGAGATCCTGACCACGGACTTCAAAAAAACGGTCGGCAGGATCCGCATCCATGAGGCCCGTATCCGCCAGCTTTGCATCCAGGATGCCAAAATGCCGCGGGACCGGTTCATCAAGGTCTTTGTCGGCAACGAATCCTGTACCGACTGGCTGGACGCCCTGCCCCGGTCCAGGGCCAAGTATGCGAAAGGCCTGCTTGCCCTGAAACCGGACATTGCCAAGGAACAGGACAAGCTGTTCCTGATCGAGCAGGAAACCGGCCTGACCATCAGTGAGATCCGTGACATCAATCGGCGCATGTCGATCGGCGAGGCCAAAGCCAGCCGGGCCAAGAAAGAGATGGTGGAAGCCAACCTGCGACTGGTGATTTCCATCGCTAAGAAGTACACCAATCGTGGCCTGCAGTTCCTGGATCTGATCCAGGAAGGCAACATCGGCCTGATGAAAGCGGTGGACAAATTCGAGTACCGCCGTGGCTACAAGTTTTCGACCTACGCCACTTGGTGGATTCGGCAGGCCATCACCCGCTCTATTGCGGACCAAGCCCGCACGATACGAATCCCCGTACACATGATTGAAACCATCAACAAACTGAACCGGATCTCGCGGCAGATGCTGCAGGAAAAGGGACGCGAGCCGACCCCGGAAGAACTGGCCGAACGCATGGAGATGCCCGAAGAAAAAGTGCGCAAGGTGCTGAAGATCGCCAAAGAACCGATCTCGATGGAAACCCCGATCGGGGACGACGAAGACTCGCACCTGGGGGACTTCATCGAGGACGTCATCATCGAGTCTCCGGTGGATTCCGCCTCCTCCGAGGGCCTCGGTGAAGCCACGCGTGAAATACTGGCTTCGCTCACCCCGCGGGAAGCCAAGGTGCTGCGCATGCGTTTCGGGATCGACATGAACACCGATCACACCCTGGAGGAAGTAGGCAAGCAGTTCGATGTGACGCGCGAACGCATTCGCCAGATCGAGGCCAAGGCCCTTCGCAAGCTTCGCCATCCCAGCCGGTCAGAACAGCTACGCAGCTTCCTCGAAATCGAATAAAATCCTTCTTGAGACAAACCGTCCGGGCCTGTAGCTCAGTTGGTTAGAGCAGAGGACTCATAATCCTTTGGTCGTAGGTTCGAGTCCTACCGGGCCCATCAAATCCGTCAGATGGTGTTGAGTATCGATTTGGAGAAGCCGTGCGAACCCGGCATAATCATGTGATGACCCGCGAACCCGTCAAAAGATCAAGTTCTCGCTCACTCGCAGATCTCGCCCCGGAGAACGTGAAGCCGGTAGTCGATCAATATGCTGGACTCCACGAAACTGACTCCCCGGAGCACAGAAAAGAGCACTACCAGTCGCTAGTTAATCACTATTACGACCTGGTCACTGACTTCTACGAGTTCGGCTGTGGGAGATCCTTTCATTTCGCTCCACGACGCAAGGGGGAAAGCTTCAAGGCTTCGCTGCTCAGGCACGAGCATTTTCTGGCTGACCACCTGGACCTGAAACCGGGAATGCAGGTGCTCGATGTGGGCTGCGGCGTTGGCGGGCCGATGCATACCCTGGCCTGTTATTCCGGGGCTAGTTTTGTGGGAATCAACAATAACTCCTACCAGATCACGCGCGCGAAAGTGCATACTCAGGATATCCAGTCGCAGTGCCGTTTTATTCATGGCAACTACATGCAAATCCCCGAAGAGGACGACAGCTATGACGGCGCTTTCGCCATCGAGTCCATGCCCCACGCACCCAACAAGACCGAGGCGTTCCGGGAGGTCTTTCGCATCCTGCGCCCGGGAGCATGCTTTGCCGGCTACGAGTGGTGCCTCACCGAGGATTTTGATCCGCAGAATGCAGAGCACCTGAGAATCAAGAAAGGTATCGAGGTCGGGGATGCCCTGCCGGATATCGCGCGCACCACCGAAGTGTGTGCGGCCTTTCGTGAAGCCGGATTCGAACTTCTGGAAGCCCGCGACCTGGCCCCTGAGTCGGACCCTGAAACTCCCTGGTACCGTGCTCTGCAGGGTCGTGACCTGACTCTTTCGAGTATTCCACGCACGCCGATGGGCCGTGCCCTGACGAACATGGTTTTGAGGGTGCTGGAGCGCCTGAAGCTGGTACCGGAAGGCACCCGGGCAGTCAGTACGATCTTGAACGAGGGGGCTGATGCGCTGGTCGAGGGGGGTGAGACCGGCATCTTTACCCCGATGTACTACTTCCTAGTCCGAAAACCCCTGCCTTCGAAAGACTGAACGCGCCGAGCGCCGCGCCTGCGCATCTCCTTACTGGCGGGCTAGGCTGAGGAGCGTAAACGCTCCGCCGATTTTAGAGCATCATCAGACTCAGATGGTCTTGCAACGACGTTGTGGATGACGGGATTCGTCAGGTCTTGGCGGGCTTTGCGCCGCTGCTCGTAGAGTCCGAGCGCATGCAGCGGGAAATACTGTCGATAAAGAACATAATCCAGCAGGGCTGTGCGGAAAAAGACCCCGGCCATGTCCTGCCTGGGCCAGGACCCATCTTCTTGCTGGGCATCGAGCAAAAACCTGGCACCCTTGGAAATCGCGTTCCAGCTTGAATCCCCCGCCTCAAGGAGTGCAATCAGTGCCCATGCGGTCTGGATGACCTGGCTTTGTTCATGCGCGATGTACCGGCCGCTCAGACAGCCGCTGTGATGTTCCCCCCATCCTCCGTCACTTCGCTGGCGGTCCAGCAGCCACCGGCAGGCCAGGCGTAACGCGGGATCCCCGGGAACGGCGCCAGCGGCCAGCAGCCCCCGGATTCCGAACAGCGTGCCATAGATGAACTGAACGCCCCACACCCCTCGCCATGACCCATCACTTGCCTGGGTCCGACGAATCCAGGCATCCGCGCGCAAGACGGCCTCCATCAACTGTCGGTCCGCAAGTCTCGGGAAATGCTCCCTGCAGGCAGCGAATGCTGCAAGACAGGATGCGGTGCACTCGATGTAGGAATGCTCGGTCATCGACTCGCCAAACATCTCCGCCGGATTCAGCCACTCGAGTCCAAGCGCGGAGCGTTGCGACTCGTAACTGCCAAAGCCGCCATCACGGTTTTGGCCACGTAACATGAACCGTATTGCATCGCGGAGCACGGTCGCATCCGTCGCCTCGTGGTGAGTTGCGATCAGTCCAAGCACGGCCTCAGCCGTACAGTCCGTCACTGGCCAGCCATGCCATCCGCCGGCGAAACACCAGCCGCCCTTGGGATCGTTTCGCCAGGCCTCGCGATACCCTTCAAAGCTGGTGGTGACCTGCTGTTGGTACAGGAACTCGGCACCCGCGATGCGGGCTTCCCCAATCCCGTCAATGTTACTCGTCGTGGCCAGTGCCTGCAGTGCAAACCCGGTATCCCACGAGGCGCTTCTTGCACCGGTGACCCGCGCACCCATCTCCTCGTCTTCCCAGATCCAGCCGTCCAGCTGTTCGAGCGCCTGCGCCAGGTCCGAGTCGTCGGGATTCCGCAGCCACAAGGCAAGCATGTTGAGGATACCGCTGACCGGGGAGATGCACGTGTGACTGGTGGTCTGTAACTCCCAATGAATCTGGTGCAGGATTGCTTCCACACACCGATCACGAAGTCGCTGGCCGTGGTAGCGCTCAAAGACCTGCGCCACCCGGTAGCTGGCCCGGAGCCACATGCTGGGCCTCGCAAAGAGGTCAGCATCTCGCAGGCGGTTGCGGGCTTTGCGGAAATCGATGTGGTCAAATCCCTGCGGATACAGCTCCTCGCGCAAGGATGTGATCAAGGGGGTCACCGGGAACTGGTAGCGATGCGAGTAGATCACCGCCATTGCCATGTAGATGAGCCGGGTATGGCAGTACCAGTTCGAGGGGTGTACTGCGACCCAGTGGGGAAAGCTCCACAGCTCCGGCAAGACGGCATTCACGCCACGCCAGTCGTACAGATTGAGAAGTGCCAGCCAGAACTTCCCCCAACTCGGAATTGCAAGGACTCCCTCGGCTTGCAGGAATTGCCTCGCGGGCACAAGCAACGGGTCCTGTCGCTCCAGGCCGAGCAGTCTCGCTGCAACGTATACCAGGGTGGTGACGAACAGGTGGGGTTGGGAGTGTTCGTGCATCCCCCACGCACCCCCTTCAAGACGGGTATGTTCGAACGAGCGCAGAACACGCCGGCGCCGACTGGGTTCAAGTGGCCTGTCAATGATGTGGTGCAGCAGTACATACTGTGCAGTCAACATGGGACACCAGACCATCTCGCCTTCCCAGCCACCCTCCTCGCCCTGCAGGTCCAGCAAGCGCGCGCTTGCGCGCTCCAGTGCCGGGGTGGCATCGAGGGAGGGCACCTCCTTCAGGCGACTGGGCTGGGGGGTTCTGGATTTGGCGGGCATGGAAATCTGCAGCACACCGGCCAGCGTGCTCCAGGATCTCTGGTCCAGTTCACCTTTTCCGCTTCTTGCCCTGGAGAGTTGCAGGATGCTGCGCAAAAACCACCCCAGCCGGACCGTGATCGCGCGAAGGACGTCACACGCCCGTCGCCAGGCGAGCTGGTTGCAGGATCGCGGGATTTGCTCGACGATGGTGCGCACCACGGTCGTGACGAAGGCGAACCCCATGCGTATCGATGAGGTGTCTTCGCAGGCGAGCAACCGTACGGTCTGGTCCCTGAATACAGTGTTTGTGCGGGCACTTTGGTAAATTCTGTGCCTGAAGGCAACCGCCTCGGCCCGATAATCGGCAAACACCTCATAGAGTCCCATGGCGAGAAACGCAGGACCCCGGGTTGCACGGATGCGCTTGGCGGTAAAGTTGCGAAAATCATCGCTCTCGGCCAGCGCCAGTGCATCGCCGAAACCGAAGGTCATTCCCATTGCTGTCATCGGATGGTAGTGCCCGGCCGCATCGCCGATCAGAACCCGTTGCGCACTCCCGTAGGTAAGCCGTGGTCTCAGCTTGTTGGCGGCAACATGGAATTGTCCAGCACGCAACGCCTCGATAAATGCCGGACGAAAGACGTCCGGTAACAGGTCGGTGTACGAATCCAGCAAGAATCCGATGCGATCCCGGGGCGTGGTACGCTCCAGCGGAACATCGACGATCAACCGGACTCGTTGTTCGTCGAGACGGTAGATAAGAATGGGACCCGGACCACCGAGCAACACGTGTCCATACCCTTCCAGCGGCAATTCCACCCCGCTTAGAACCACGCCCACCGTCTGTGAGCAGATCACCGGGTTTTTCGAAAGTCCGAGTGACTGGCGCACGATCGAGGCCTGGCCGTCGGCACCGACAATGCGCGGGGCCATGACCGTTTCATCTGCGCCGTCACAGGTGAACGTGAGGCGACCATCTTCGACCTCACGCACACGGGCGTGAACCAGGAATTCGATCTCCGGATGGGAGCTGACTGCTTCACGCAGGCTCGAGACGAGCGAGGCGTGCTCACAGGTCAAGCCTCGGGCGCCTTGCGGATAAGGGAAGATGATGGGCTCCGTGCCGTCTTCCGGGAACACTGCAAAGCCCCTGCCCTCGGGGTTATGGAGTTTTGCGCCCAGGTCGACCATGAGCTCGCGCAAGATCCTAACGGCAGGGGGATGCAGCCATTCGCCGGCCAGTCGCTGGGAAGCCTTGGGATTGGCTTCGAGCAGGATTACCCGGGTACCTCGTCTGGCATGCGCCAGTGCGCACAAGCTGCCGACCGGGCCTGCACCAACGATTGCAACATCGTATTGCCGGGCCGAGGCGGTGTTCACTGGAACATGCCCGTGCTTGGGCGCCGTCGATAGCGCAGCCGACAGGGTTCCTGTGGGCCGGTGACCCAGCTGCCATAATTCGGGGCGGGCACTTCCGCATCCAGCTCAAAATCGAAGCGATCCAGCAATACGGTCCAAATCGCTTTCAGTTGCAGGTAGGCAAAATGCTTGCCCATGCAGCGGTGTTTTCCTCCGCCAAACCCGATTAGGGTATAGTGATGCTGCTTGTCCTCGCTTGCGGGGGGTGCGTAGCGCTGCGGGTCAAACTTCTCCGGGTCGGCGAATATATGCGACAAGCGGTGGGAAACCGCCGGCGATACCATGGCCAGCGTACCGGCTGGCACCTTGTAGCCCGCGTAGCACACCGGTTCGAGCACCTTGCGGATCAGCAGGATCAATGGCGGGTGCAGCCGTTCGCACTCGCGCACCGCGTGCTCCAGCGCCACCTGTTGCTTAAGGCTCGCAAGACTCATCGTGCCCTGCCCGGAATAGACCTCCTGCATTTCATCCCGCACCTGCGCCAGGTAAGCGGGGGCGCTCAGCAACTCCAGTGCAGTCCAGGTCGCCAGCACGGCACTCGTATGCTGTCCCGCGAACAATACGGTCAGCAAAATGCCGGTGACCTCGTCATTGCTCAAGGCACGACCATCCTTGTAGCGGGCATCCATCAGGGTCTGCATGAAATCTTCGGGCTTGCGGCCGTTGGCTCGGCGCTCGTTCATGACCCGGCCGAAGAGCTCGGCGACCTTGAGCCGCGCCCGGTCGCGGATGCGATGCGCCGGGGTGGGCAACCTGGGGAGAAAGAATCCCAGCGTGTTGATGCCGTTTTGCAGATCGTGGTAGGCCTCGGCAAAGCCGGTGTCCACCTGGTCGCGAACTTCCTGGCCGATCAGGCAGCGACTGGCGATTTTCACGGTGAGTTCATTCATCGCGTGCGGAAGATCAATTTCACCAGCCTCGCCGAGGTCATCGGCAAAGCGACTCGCTTCATCGAACATGATACTGGCGAACTTTTGCATCGCCGCCTCGCGCAGCACCGGGTAGAGAAATCCCAGCTGTTCGGCCATGAGTTCGGGGCTGGCATCGTATGCCACGCCGCGTCCGAAGATCGGCACCGTGAACTGGTAAACGGCCTTGGCATCCAGCTGGTTCTCGGGCGCCCTGAAGTAGAAGTCGTGGGCTTCAGGCCCGGTGAACAGGACCGCCTCTCGCGGACCGAGCCGAAACCGGAAAAGTTCGCCCTGCTCGTGCCAGCCACGCTTGAGCATCGAGACCGGATCCTTCAGAAACTCCGGCAGATGACCAATCAGCGGCCAGCCACCGGCCAACTCGGGCACAGCCTTGCCCGGCGGCGAGGGGTTCGCAGAACCCACCGTGCTCACCCTGTCTGATCGCTGTACCATCCCCGGCTCCTAGTAGATAAACGGCAACATGGAATAACGTACCTGCTTCTTGTAGCGCCCCCAGAGTTCGCCGTACTTGGCGCGACAGCGGTGCTCATCGCGCCGGGAGCGATGGCACAACAGGCTCGCGAGCCAGGCAGGCAGCAGATACGGCACCCAGGATGCGAACCCGGTGGTCAGGGTAAATGCGAGATAGATGCAAATCTCGCCGGTATAGTTGAGATGCCGCCCGATCCCCCAGAATCCGGACACCAGCAAGCGCCCGTCCAGGGTCTCTGCAGGCCGCCCCCAGATTTTCACGCCCGGGTCACGCTTGAAACGGTGCTTTTGCTCGTTGGCACCGCGAAAGAGCCAGAAGCCGAAGGCAAACAGCGCGACAATGGCGACCGCGGCAAGCGTTGACAGCGGGTCCGTGGCATGAACCAGCCACCAGCCCGGCAGGCAATAGAAAAATGGCACCAATACATAGTCGCCCCAAACCAGCATCCACCCGAACCGCTCACTGACGATGTCCCAGGTGTGGATCATCCCGCGCTCGAACTGGAAGTAGTTGAACACATACAGGAACGTGAAGGCCTGGTAGAGCGCCATGGCTAGGGTCAGCCCACCGTAGGTTTCGTACTGCACGACGGCAAACGACAGGTTGAAGAGGGCCAGGCCGATCAGTGAAGGCCGGTAACTGAAAAGCTTCAGATCCACCCCCAGCCAGCTCGGATTAAGCTCTACCCCAATGAAATAATCCCGCCACACCCCGGGGGATTCATCCTGGGCCCGGGCACCGCGCCAGCAGAGCCAGCCGGACAGTACGAATGCAAATACGTTGGTCACCACGAACAAGGCGCCAAAGTGGGTATGGAGTGCGGACAGCGAAAACCAGCCCAGAAACTGGGCAATGCCTGTTGCGGCCATGGTCAGCAAAAACAGGTGGATGCCGTTGAGCTTGTACGTGCGTACCTGGCCCGCCACCTGCGGCCCGGTGATGCGATGTCCGGGCAACAGGACCGAGCCTGCGAACAGCACACCGACAAATATCGCCAGCATGGCCGCAGCCTCAAGCAAGGTCGATCCCGACAGCAACAACGGCTGGCCGGTGAGTTCAGGCAACGGCACGACCATTTTCTGTCTCGCGCACCAGGTACTCCTGCCACTTGCGCACGGTCACGTTCTGAAAGGCCTTGACTACCGGATTGAACTCGATGGGCGGGGCGTCCCAGTGTTTCTCGTAACCCAGCTGCTCGGCTTCGACCGCATAGCGGTCCTGGTCCAGTAACGGGGCGATCAGCATGCGGTTCGAAAGCCGCAGTACCGTGGTCATGGCAAAACGCGGAATATGGATGGGCAGTATGGGGATCTTCAGCGATTTGAAGTAGAACATGAAGAACACCCGGGTGGTGCGCTCATCGATCGGCAAAACGAACAGCCAGTGCTTGATCGCATCATCGGTATTCGACCACTGGTAGGGGTATTCAAAGCACAGGTCCATGTGGTTGGTGTCCAGTTGCCTGTGATCGACAAACCGCCCGGAGATGCGCCCGCGCCCCACCTTCGTGTCATAGGCCAAGTGCACGTTGTCGCCGATGGTCTCGCAACGCGTCAGGGTGGCGCCTTCAAAGGGACGGTAGCGGCGGTGCAGATGAGCGTGAGTGAAATCGCTGACGTTGTCGATGATCATGGAATGATGCGCGGCCCAGGTGAAGCTCAGTGGCACGCACGCCCAGCGTGCGGGCCCTTCAAGCTCGGGAATATCCGGGATCTGGCGACTCTCGGCTCGCTCAGGGTTGCCGGGGAACAGCCATACCAGGCCGTAACGGACCTTTACGGGATACGCCCGGATGGAGGGCTTCGGAAGACTGCCCTTGCTAGCATCTTGCAGGATGTCGACCCGGCGGCCTTCCTGGTCATACTGCCAGCCATGGTAGGCGCACACGAGCTTGCAGCCCTGCACGTCGCCCAGGGAGAGCTTGATCTGGCGGTGCGCACAGCGGTTCTCAAGCGCATGAAACGACCCGTCGGTCGTGCGGTACAGGGCAATCGAGCGCTTCCAGAAGATGACCTCGACCACAGTGCCTGGCTTGATGTTTCGCACTTCCTCGACCGCATACCAGTAATCCGGGTCGAGTCCAGTGGCGCGCACCTGCTGCCGCAGGTTGCTGGCTTGGTCGAAGTCCGGAGGCGGACTTGCCACCGCACTCACACCGGACCCCCTTCGGAGGCGATGGGGATTTCCCGACCGGTAACGGTGTTTTGCGCCGCGCCCATCGTCTCCTCGCGCGGGGGGTTTGCCAGCGGGTTCTTGATCGCATTGCGCCGGTAGTGGAATGCGTATGCCTGATGAATCGCATCGCGGATGCTGGTAGGACGGTAGCCAAGCTCTCGCCTTGCCTTGCTGGTGTCCGCATGACGGCATTTTTTCAGCAGACGGATGGCTCCCGGCGTAAAGCGCTGCGGGAAGCTCGGGTGAAAGCGGCTGAGATAAAAGCTCGCTACTTCCGAGAACGCGAGCATCATGTGGGTCGGGATACGCCGCCCGGGTCGCGAGATGCCGGTAATCTCCTCGTACAGGTCGAGGATCTCGGAGACCGTCTTGTACTCGCTGCTGAAAATGTACTTCTCGCCGGTGCGCCCATGCGCCATGCACAGCAGGTGCCCTTCCACGATGTCGCGCGCGGCAACAAATTCAAATCCGCCATCCACGTAGGCGTGCAGCTTGCCGTTGGTGTAGTCGCACAGGGTCCTGCCCAGACGCGAGGGGAAGTAGTCGGCTCCGCCGATCACTGCACAGCAGGTGGCGACCATGACATCCTGCCCATGGGCTGCGGCGCGCCAGCACTCGTGCTCAACGAGCGCCTTGCTGCGTTCGTACGGCATGGTGCGCTCCATGGGGTAGAACTGCATCGTCTCATCGCTGGGTAGAGACGGATTGTCCAGATCGTAACCGACGGCACTGAACGAACCTGTCACCACCACCCGTCCGGCCTCGGCTTCGCGCGCGGCCTGCAGCACGTGGCGGGTGCCCACCACGTTGCATTCGTAGATATCCCGGCGGTAGGCACGGTTGCCCTCGATGGTGGAGATCATGGCGGCGACATGGTAGACGCCTTGGCAACCTTCAAGCGCACGCCGGGTGTCATCGAGATCACGGATGTCCCCATAGATGCGCTCCACATCCAGCCCCTCCAGGGCCTCATTGTTATCCCCGTGGCGGAGCAACACGCGTACCCGGACCCCGTCCTCGAGCAGGCGCAGCACGAGGTTGGCACCGACGTGCCCGGCCGCACCGGTCACAAATACCGGCGGCGAGGAGCCATTGGAGGTGTTCAGTCCCGAAGTCATTGGTCGTGCCTAATCTGAGTCTGGAAAGTCCTGGTTTTCACGCTTTGTAGTATCTGGGCGAAGCAGGCAGCCGGGCCTCGGCCTGCCACTGCCATTCAAGGTGTACGTGTATGGTACCGCTACCGATCCACCACTGACAATACCGGGTCGTGTAAGTCACTGATTTATAATAGCGGCGGGGCGGGCTGCATAGGCATTGCGAGCCGCGATGGAATTCGCTGGAGGCAACGCCATTTTTACGGGCGCATGATGTACGGCTGGTGCTTCAAGAAAGCTTGAGCCGGAACGGGCCGGGGCAGCCGATCCGGGATCCCAGGCATCCCTATCTGTAGGCTCGCTGAAGAATTTGTGTAACCATAGGCTATGGGCAGCACAAAAACTCAATCCTCAGCCCTGCGCAAGCCTCTGGATGCAATTACCTCCGAGCTGTCAGCGCCGTCTGATTACGAGCGACTCGCCTCCGAATTCATTGAAGCTGCGGCCCTGGCACAAATTGCTGGCGGCAGCGGTGGCGAGCAGTCCCTGCAAGCAAATCTTCGGGCACTGGCAGGCATCGAGCTGCATAGCCGGATTCTGCAGGATCTCGGGCAAGCCTCAACGCGGATCACGCTGCTCGGACAGCCATTCCGGCATCCCGTGCTGCTC
>VXPJ01000051.1 GCA_009839635.1 Pseudomonadota bacterium | reverse complement strand
GCCTGGACACCAACAAGATCTTTATTTTTGATGTCCATTCCAATCCCAGCAAGCCTTCCCTGCATAAGGTGATCACCGATTTTGTAGAGAAAACCGGTGGTATGGTTGGCCCGCACACCATGTATGCGCTTCCCGGCAGAATCATGGTTAGCGCACTGTCCAACAACAAGGATCATGGTGGCCGAACCGGCCTCGCAGAGTTCACCAATGAGGGTGAGTTTGTAGCGGCGCACTGGATGCCGACGGATGAAGACATGCGTGGTGCCGTAAAAGTTGGGAATATTGCAGACGGATATGGTTATGACGTCCGTGTATTGCCACGCCGCAACGTCATGGTTACCTCCTCGTTCACGGGCTGGTCCAACTACATGATGGACTTCGGCAAGATGCTTGCGGATCCTGAGGCCATGAAGCGATTTGGCAACACTGTGGTTGTCTGGGACCTACACACCCGCCAACCCAAGAAAGTGTTTGAAGTACCGGGTTCACCTTTGGAAATTCGTTGCGCATGGGGTTCTCAAAACAACTACTGCTTCACCACAACCGCACTGACTTCGAAGATCTGGCTGATTTATGAAGATGGTGCAGGTGAGTGGCACGCTGCGGCAGTCGGTGATATCGGCGATCCCTCCCAGGTTCCGTTGCCTGTAGACATTTCCATCACAGCTGACGACAAGGGCCTCTGGGTGCAAACCTTCATGGATGGCAAAACCAGATACTTCGATGTTTCTGATCCGCACAATCCCAAGCAGACCTATGAACATGTCGTTGGTTCTCAAGTGAACATGACTTCACAGAGCTGGGATGGAAAGCGTATGTACTTCACTTCATCCCTGCTGGGCAACTGGGACAAGACCGGTGACCAGGACGAGCAGTTCTTCAAGCTGTTCGAGTGGGATGGTGAAAAGCTTGTAGAAAAGTTTGCGATTGACTTCTATGCAGAGAATCTGGGCCGACCGCATCAAATGCGATTTGGTGCCTATTCACTGTATGGGCAAAAGCCGAACTCAAAAGACACACTGTTGTCTCAATTGATGGAGTAAAACGCGGCTTAGCTACAATGCTGTACTAATAGCCAGATTTTATCTGGAGCAAGGCCGCCTATAAGGCGGCCTTGCTGTTTTTGGGCTACAATTTTCAGATGGAAAAAGGTTCTGTATATCTAACACTCTGCCTGTCACTGCTGTTGGTATTGTCCGGTTGTGAGCGTTCGTCCGATGAGGATGCGCCCCTTCCCGGATCGCATGCGGCCATGGCAGATGTGCAGGTTATTGCCGATGGATGGAAACCGGAACTCCCTTACGATCCCCCTGAACCGGGTGCCTACAGCTTGCCGATAGTCAGTGCCGCTGGCGGCGGTGCCGTATTGGGTACGGACGGAAAACAGAGGGAGTTGAGAGATCTGATGGGTGACAAGATCGTTCTTCTTACCTTCATCTATACCAGTTGCTCGGAAATCAACGGGTGCCCTTTGGCAACGGCCGTATTCTACAAACTCAAGGAGCGGTTCAAGGGTCAGCCCGAACTGGCCGATAAAATTCGCCTGATCAGTGTCAGCTTTGACCCCAGTCATGACACCCCCGGAGCGATGAAACTGTATGGGGGAAGTTTTAGTGAGGGGGACCCGGAGTGGCTGTTTCTGACTACCTCCTCCGAAGAGGTGCTGGCACCCATTCTCCGGCAATATGGTCAGATGGTCATTCAGGAATTCGATGAGGATGGGAATTTTACCGGGACCATGGCGCATATCTTGCGCGCTTTTCTGATCGACAGATCCCGCAACATTCGACAGGAATACAGCGTTTCATTTTTACATGATCAATTGATTGCAATTGATATAAAAACGCTTCTTATTGAAGACGGGGTGTTGACTGCACAAGCAGGTTCGTGATGAATCGCATGAACAAGACCGTGCTGGTCATCAACATCCTGGTCGTTTCCAGTATTGCACTTTCGCTTATTTCGGTTACTGCATCACGGGGTTCTGAAGATGCGTCCGAGTTGCAGAACCGGGCGATATTCGGGCCTGGAGATATCAAGCACGGCTATGAGTCAGCCGATTACACAACTGATACTCTGGATTTGCTAAACCGCATTGGCAAGGAAGCCGAGCTGATCGAGTTCGCCAGGCAGCCGCCATTAGGGCTCCCGCCGGTTCCGGTACCTGCAGACAATCCGCTTACCACAAAAAAAATCCTGTTGGGGAGAAAGTTGTTTTTTGATCGGCGCTTGTCGATCAACAACACGTTTTCCTGTGCAATGTGTCATATCCCCGAGCAGGGTTTCACCAATAATGAGATGGAGACAGCTGTTGGCGTCGAGGGCCGTTCCGGAAAGCGAAACACACCGACGGTTTACAATGTGGCCTACCTCGACAGGATCTTTCATGACGGGCGCGAATCCACCCTGGAGCAGCAGGTCTGGTCTCCTTTTCTGGCACGCAACGAAATGGCCAATCCGTCGATTGGCTATGTGATCAACAAAATCAGGGCCATTGATGAATATGACGGTTTGTTCGAAGAGGCGTTTAATGACCGTGGGCCGACTATGGAAACGATAGGTATGGCTCTGGCCAGTTATCAGCGGACACTGAATGCAGCGAATTCTCCTTTTGACCGCTGGTACTACGCCAAGGAAAAGGATGCGATCAGTGAGCAGGCCAAACGTGGTTTCGAGCTTTTTACCGGCAAGGGGACATGCAGTGCCTGCCATCTGGTCCAGAGTGAGCATGCCCTGTTCACAGACGATCGGTTGCACAATACCGGTTTGGGGTACGAGGCGTCCATGAGTCGCGATTCTGGAACTACACGGGTACAACTGGCTCCAGGGATCTTTACTGAGCTTGATAACAGCGTCATCGAATCGGTTTCCAGGGCCAAGGAGAATGATCTGGGCCTGTACGAAGTGACTGAGGATCCGAATGATCGCTGGAAGTTTCGCACTCCATCTCTGAGAAATGTGGCTCTGACCGCACCCTACATGCACAATGGCTCATTTCATACGCTGCGTGAAGTCGTGGACTTTTACAACCAGGGCGGAATCTCCAATGAATTGCTCAGCCCCCTGATTCGACCGCTGGACCTGACGGAATCAGAGATCGAGGACTTGCTTGCTTTTCTGCAGTCGCTGATAGGCAGCAACGTACCTGCACTGGTAGCCGATGCATTTGCAGCGCCGATCGGTGACGTTAGCAAGGATGATCCGGACTGGACGCATAAGAACAAATTGAAATACTGATTCATCCAATGGGATGGTATATCCCGTATTTCAAAACCATATAAAAGGCCCTTGCCACAATGATGAGAACAATCGGATGGTGTCTGTGTGTCGCACTGTATTTATTTTTGTGCGCAGCACATGCCAAGACACTTATGGAACCTGCCGCAGGTGAACCTGCAGCGGAGAATTTCACGCTGCAGGCTATCGATGGAACGAGTGTCCGTTTGGACGATTATCGGGGCAAGTTCGTATTGCTGAACTTCTGGGCTACCTGGTGTGCGCCTTGCCGCAAGGAGATGCCGGCCTTGGATAATTTACACAAGAAGCTGAACGGCGATGGTCTTGAGGTCATTGGCATACATGTCGGTCCAAGTCTCGACGGGATAAAAAAATTCCTGGATCAGGTACCAGTGGAATTCACCATCCTTGTCGATCAGGATATGAGGCTCGCGAACTGGGGCGTTATGGGCCTGCCTACGACATTTCTTGTCAACCCGGAAGGTAAAATTGTCTACAGGGCCGTGGGCGAGCGTGAGTGGGATTCAGCCAGGATGATCAGATTCATCACCAAGGCGATGTCCGGTCAGCAACGCTTGGCGGGCGACGATGCATCACATTCCGGGACTCCGTCTTTTCTGGCCAATCTGAAAGAATTCTTGGGCATGAATTCCAGCAAGGACGAGGAAGGTGAACCCTTTTCAAACTGACAGTCGACACAGACGACTCTGCCCACGCTGTGGACAGAGCAGCTGTTTGTAGATAGATTTTGGAGGTGCGCTATTCTGCGGTCGTTGGGCTGATCACATTCTTGATTTCAGAAATTTTATTCGCCGGGAACCCACCTTCTTCGGCGTGCTTACGAATTTCATCTTCATTCGGTGCGATATAGGTGCAGTAGACCTTATCATCGGTCACATAGCTTTCAACCCACTGAATCTGCGGACCCATTTCCTTTAAAATGCTGCACGATTTTTGAGAAATACCTTTGAGGTCATCACCGTTCAGATCGCCAGCACCTGGAATTTCACGTTCAATCAAATATCTTGGCATGGTTAGCTTCTCCTGATGGATGTTATTTTTCAGCGGTGGCTTGCTCGTAACACAAGCCTGTAATTTTTACGTAAGGATTATACCAGCTTATCGGCGGAATAGTGTATCTGCATACGTTGTGTAGCATATTCAACGGTTGTTCACACGACCATGAACAACCCCATGGAAGACAGTGCCGCGTAGCCAATGCCGTCGTACTGTGAATTTGTGTGAAACCTGCCAACCCGAAAGGATTATAGAAGGCTGCCATGATGGTACTGCATCTGAAAAAAACAGTTTCGTTATCTATTCTCCAATGTGTCACGGTTATTTTGCTCACCCTATTTTGTCTGCAGGTCAATGCTGCTCCACCAGGTGATACAACCAAGGATATCTTCTACCTCCGCGCAGACGGAGGTGTGTATTTTCTTGATTTGCCCGAGTTCAGCCCGTTTGTCAGGACAAACGGACGCGAAGAGGTGGTCGGCTTCCTTGAACACTATGATGCTGAATTCAGGTCTGGCTCACGGGTTCAATTGACCGCCGGGCGAAAGTATCACGCTTTCGGACGGGATCTGTTCACCGAGTTAAGTGGTTTTCTCGCCTCGTACAGTTCGACACACGTCAACGAATACAGGGGGGACGCGGCTGCCTGGGCTGAAGTCCGGACCCAGTTTGAAAGCCAGTATTGCCCGCAGGGAACCGAGCTAGGGGCTTGTATTACGGCCGAGACCGAGCCGCACCTCGTATCGCTTATCAAAAATGATCCGCATGTTCGTTCTGTCGGCTGGATTGGCAGGATAGACGGTGGCGCAGTCCCTTTTGGAGCCCCGAATTTTGCATGGGGTGATCCTATCCGGATCAGAACCAGCCGGAAGGTTGATTACTATGGTCTGGGTCTTGTGACCGGGGCTTTGTTTTCACAGATAGGGCAGGCCCGGTCGATGCTGTATTTCGGACCCAGCTTCAGGAAGCTGGATCAGGAATCTGAAACCTTCGCCTATGAGTCCAACCGGGACCCGGCGGTCAACAACCTGACCTTGGAAGAGAATCTGGAGGCTTTGTATTATGGCGCTGACCTAGGCGGGCGCATTGAGGTTCCGTTCAGGCAGCGCTGGCATCTGGCGTTCGACGGCAAGCTGGGGCTTTTTTACCTTGACTCCGAGTATGATGGCTCACAGAGAACACATCTGTCTTCAGCTGAACCTACAGTGGATGAGCTGACGGACTGGGATGATCGTGGTTCGGAAGTGGCTGCAACACTGGGCGTGGAAGTATCCCTGAGTGTAGATTTATCTGAGAATCTGGTCTTGCGGTGGGCAGCAGGCGGCGAGTATCTGTCCCGGGTCCCGGAAATGCGCTATGCAAGGCACGGTGAAAGCCTGGCTAGCGGGCAACCGCACTCTGCAGCTCGCATCGTGTATTCGGATGCTTTTGGCTATTTCAGTACGATTTCATTAGGCATCGACTTCAGATAGTCAGAGCAAACCCGCTGACTCGGATAATCCCGTTCTCAAGGGGAGGTCATCAGAGGTACCGGCATCAACTTTAAGAAGATATCTTCTAGAGAAATGCAGTAGAATATGAACATAGTCGACAGTTGCAGAGTTAGCACACAACCGCTGGATCAATTATCCGGCGGGCACCGGTAGATTCGAGCTTGACGCACCGAACTGCTTCTCCATTCTCTCTTCACCTGAAATCAGTTTTCGCCAGGTTTTCGAGGATACATGCACAGTGGAAACGATGATACTTGTACCCGGACGCTCACAAAAACAGGGGACATCGCTGAACAAGGGCAAGCTCAAGGATGAATATCTGGAAGTGACGACCACGGCGGAGTTGAACGAGCAGGACATGCGGCGGCTGAAGCTTAGTAACGGTGACAAGATTCGGCTAAAATCAGACATAGGTCAGACAGTTGTCACGTGTATAAGCAAAAAAGAAGAAGACCTGCCCTCGGGAATGATTTTTATTCCCTATGGACCATCTTCGAGCCAGTTGATGGGATCGGATACAGCAGCGTCTGGAATGCCGATGTCAAAGCATATGCAAGTTGAAGTGACCAAAGTTAAAAGCTGATTCAAGGCTACCGGTTTATATTTGTTGAGGATATCTCATGCCAGAAGCAGCCAAGCCCAAGGAAAGTAAGAATATCAGGATTGTAAAGGATGCGACCTGCACGTTCTGCGGTTGCGTCTGTGATGACATGGAACTGACTGTCGACCTTGATGCGCACCGTATCACCAAGGCCAAGAGGGCATGTGTGCTTGGGCGGGCCTGGTTCTATGAGCACACGCTTGAAGACCGACCGGTGGTGCTGATCGATGGCAAGGAGGCTACTTTGGATGAGGGTCTGGATGAGGCTGCCCGAATTCTGGTAGATGCGAAGTTTCCCATTACCTATGGACTCAGCGATTGCCCGTGTGAAGCTCAGCGTGTAGCGGTCGACATCATGGACACCATCAATGGCAATATTGATACTACGACCTCGGTATGCCACGGCCCGTCGGGAATGGCGTTTCAGGGCGTGGGTGAAAGCACGGCCACTCTGGGTGAAATTAAAAACCGTGCTGACCTGGTCATTTATTGGGGCGGTAACCCGGCTGAATCCCATCCCCGCCACTTCACACGTTATGCTGTAACTCCGAAAGGCATGTTCATTCCGAACGGCAAAAAGGACCGCACCGTGGTTCTGGTCGATGTGCGCAAAACACCCAGCACTCCTGTGGCGGATATCTTTATGCGGGTTAAGCCTGGCAAGGATTTTGAACTGCTGTGGGCATTACGTGCCCTTGTCAAGGGAAAGAAAATCAGTGAGAACATTGAAGAGCAGACCGGCGTGTCGCGGGAAGTGCTGGATGACCTGGTAGAACGCATGAAGAACTGCCAGTATGGGGTGCTGTTCATGGGTATGGGTCTGACCATGACCCGCGGACGACATTTCAATTCGGGTGCCATCTATTCCCTGGCTTCTGATCTCAATGAGTTCACACACTTTGTTGCCAAACCCGTTCGAGGTCATGGCAATGTGACCGGTGCTGACAATGTCGTTTCATGGCAGACAGGCTATCCATTCGGTGTCAATTTCAACCGGGGATACCCGAGGTTCAACCCGGGTGAATTCACGACCAGTGATGTACTTGCCAGAGGCGAAGCTGATGCTGCAATGATTGTTGCCTCTGATCCGGCATCCAACTTCCCCAAGAAAGCCATCGAGCATCTGGAAAAAATACCGGTTATTTCCATGGACGTGAAAGAGACCCATACCACCCGCCTATCCAGGGTACGTTTTGCAGTGGCGACCTACGGGATCAACACCGGTGGGACAGTGTACAGAATGGACGACGTTCCAATCTCCCTGCGCCCTGCCTTTGATTCGCCATTCCCTACAGATCAGGAAGTCTTGGAAGGGATTCGCCAGCGTGTGAAAAAGATGCTTTCAGGAAGCAAGGCCAGGGTCGCGGCTTAACGGAATATCTGTCAACAGCATCTTGCCAGATAGCAATAGTTGCGTTCAGGGATAGTCAGGATATGCCATCTGAATTAAAAATCGTAAACGGCCGTGTCTACGATCCTGCCAACGACATTGATGGGACCGTTAAGGACCTGTGTGTCAAAGATGGAAAAATTGTAGATTCCGTTTCCAAATCTGCTTCCAGAATCAATGCACATGGCATGGTGGTGATGCCTGGCGCGATTGACATTCACTGCCATATTGCCGGCCCCAAGGTCAACCTCGGACGCAAGCTGATGCCGGAGGACCATCGCCTGGATGTTCATCCTAAAACTGCCGTGACCCGTTCCGGGACCGGCGGCATCATACCCTCGACCTTTGCCACAGGCTATCGCTATGCCACCATGGGTTATACCACTGCAATGGAAGCGGCGGTTCCGCCAATCACAGCAAGACATGTTCTCGAAGAACTCGATGACACCCCAGTAGTTGACAAGGGCTTTTATGTGCTGCTTGGCAATAATGCTTTTTTGTACAAACTGCTGAAGGAAGGGCGGAAAAAAGAATTCAAGGAAGCCATTGCATGGTGGGTGAATTCAGTACATGCATACACGGTCAAGCTGGTGAACACGGGCAGCGATGAACTCTGGAAAGGCCGGAAGAACGCCAACATCACTGATGTAAACGAGCGTATCGATCACTATGACATCACACCGTCATTCGTGACCGAAAGCTTTATCGAAGCTGCACATGAACTGGGGTTGCCTCATCCGCCCCACATACACTGCAACAACCTGGGACACAGCGGCAACATCAGTACGACCCTGGATACCATGAAAGCGGCACAGGGCCGACGTGCCCATATGGCCCATATCCAGTTTCACAGTTTCGGTGGTGAGATGAACAAGAATCCGGTATCCGGCGCCCGGGAAATCATCGATTACATCAATGATCATGAAAATATCACGACCGATGTGGGCCAGGTCATGTTCGGCAAGGCTATGGCCATGACAGCAGATGCCCCCCTTGCCTGGATGCTTCGCAACGTCAAGATTGACAAGTGGGTGAACGCAGACACGGAGTGTGAAAGTGGCTGCGGCGTCCTCCCGTTCAGCTACCAGGAAAGCATTTACACCCATACCCTGCAGTGGGCCATGGGTCTGGAACTGTTTTTGATGTCGAAAGACCCGTGGCGTGTGCTGCTGTCAACAGATCACCCCAATGGCGGCTCCTTCATGAACTACCCCAAGTTAATCAGGTTGCTCATGGACAGCGCGTACCGGAGAGAGGCACTGCAGCATATAAACCAGAAGGCAGTGGCCAAGACGGTACTCCCGGAACTTGAGCGCGAATACACGCTGAATGAAATTGCAATCATTACAAGGGCGGGGCCAGCCAGGGCCCTGGGCCTGAAGAACAAGGGTCACCTGGGTGTGGGCGCGGACGCGGATATTACGATCTATACGGAAGATGAGGATCGTGAGCAGATGTTCAATGCTCCCCGCTACGTGATCAAGGACGGCACAATCGTGATCAAGGACCACGAATTTGCAACAGATCACAAGGGCAAGCTTCTGCACTCCAAGCCGGGATACAACGAGGATATTGCAACTGAAATCGAGCCTTTCTTCGAAGATTACTACTCGGTCAAGTTCAGTAACTATGCAATCAGTGAAGACTATCTTCATGAACATGAGGAGGTCCCGACCAATCCGAAGTCATGAAAGTCATGCGGATCAAGAAAACAGAAATTACGGATACCTTTGCAGAGGCTTTCGGGATGTGGGGTGCCCGTGTTGTGATCACTGCAGATACCAAGCAGTGGGCACGTGCTGCGGCTGCATCCATGACGGGGTTTGCCACATCGGTAATTCGCTGCAAACTCGAAGCAGCTGTCGAGTGTGAAGTTCCCCCGGAGGCTACGCCGGATCGGCGCCCTGGGGTCAGCGTCTTGCTGTTTACCATGAGCAGCAAGACAATTGCAGGCCAGTTGATTGACCGGATCGGCCAATGTGTCATGACCTGTCCCACAACGGCCGCATATAATGGTCTTGAATCCGAGAAGACCGTTTCTGTGGGTGGAAAGCTGCGTTTTTTCGGAGACGGATACCAGATCAGCAAACTCATTGACGGGCGACGGATGTGGCGGATTCCGATCATGGAAGGCGAGTTTCTTGTCGAGGAATCCTTTGGAATCCGGCCTGCTGTGGGTGGCGGGAACCTCATTTTGCTGGGGACGAGCCAGCGGATTGCACTGCGTGCAGCGACTGCGGCCACTAATGCAATGCGTGAGGTGGCAGGAGTATTCCTGCCGTTCCCCCAGGGAGTCGTAGGGTCCGGAAGCAAGGTGGGCTCGCGTTACAAGTCCATGATTGCCTCGACCAATGACAGATACTGTCCTACCTTACGCTCGATTGCAGGCCAGAAAACACTTCCGGCCAACGTGGCAGCAGGCTACGAGATCGTGGTGGATGGGCTGAACGAGTATGTGGTCAAGGAAGCCATGCGCCGAGGTATCCATGCAGCGGCGGACAAGGGAACCCTGATCGTTACTGCAGGCAATTATGGAGGGGAACTCGGGAAGTACAAGTTCTATCTGCATGATATTCTTAATTAAAATAATTATTTACGAGAAAGAATTAGAGTAAGTATTCATGAGTGCTACGCTGTTACATTTGCATACGCAGCCGCAGGTTCCCCTGGAAGCCGAGACCCTGAGCCCTGCCACGATCGCAGGGCTGTCAGAGTTGGGGATCGAGCACCTGCAGGTGATGCATGGGAATGTAAAGGCCAAAGTGGGTGATTTTTTCAAGGTCACCGGAAAGGGGACTCCAGATATCCATATCGAAGGCGATCTCGCCAAGGTGAAAATGATCGGTGCCTGCATGTCCGAAGGCCGTGTGATTATTGAGGGAAATGTGGGCATGCATGTAGGAATCGGGATGTCCGGTGGTGAAATCCTGGTCAAGGGTGATGCTACGGACTGGGTCGGGCCGGAGATGTCAGGCGGGCGGATCACGGTTCTTGGCGATGCCGGTCACATGGTCGGCAGCGCCTTCAGGGGGCAGTCGACCGGCATTACAGGTGGTGAAATCTTTATCCATGGCAGTGCCAAGAACGAGATTGGCAACTCGATGCGTCGCGGATTGATCGCGATCGGCGGGGATGCCGGAGATTTTACTGCGGTAAGCATGCGGGCAGGCACGATTATTGTGATGGGGAAAATGGGTGTGCGCACGGGCGCCGGCATGGTGCGCGGGACAGTCGTCTGTTTTGAAGAGTCCCAGATATTGCCTAGTTTCGAGTATTCGTGTAGATATCAACCCCTGTTCCTGCGCCTCTATCTGATCCGGCTGCAGGAGCATGGATTTGAAGAAAAAATCAATGACAAGCATATAAACGGGAACTATGAGCGGTACAGCGGTGACGCAGTGGAGCTGAATCGGGGAGAAATCCTGCTTTTCTCAGGCTAGTGAGGGTTGGCCTTAGACAATCGTTGCACCTTCAGTATGTATAGTCTGGTACAGTTTGCAGTGAAGGAGATAATTTCATGACTACAGTTGTCACAGAAAATTGTAAGGGATGCCGGTTTACGGACTGTGTAGCAGTGTGTCCGGTAGCCTGTTTTCATTATGATGATGAGATGCTTTATATCGATCCGGATGTCTGCATCGATTGCAGTGCCTGCATCCCGGAATGCCCTGTAGAGGCAATCTTTGAAGAAGACGATCTGCCTGAAGGACAGGAGCAATGGATCGAGATCAATGCCGAGAAAGCACCGGATTTGCCACTCATCGAGGAACCGATGGAAGCCTTGCCCGAAGCCGAGGAACGCAAGGCCGATTTAGGTTTCTAGGGTCTGACGCGGCCAACCATGATTTTGACAATCCTGATCTGTACTTTCTTGGTATACAAGGTTGTAACCACATTGATGTCTAGTTCGGGCAAATCCCATGAGCAGTCTCGGTGATGAATCAAGTCCACTTCGTGTGGCAATTGTAGGAAGCGGTCCCAGCGGATTTTACGCAACTGAAGCACTGATCAAGTCCGGCCTGAATATAGAGATCGATCTGATCGAAAGACTTCCTGCCCCATACGGTCTGGTACGCAACGGTGTCGCACCGGATCACCCCAAGCTCAAGCAAGCCATCGAGGTTTACAAAAAGGTTGCCAAGAACCCCGAGTTCAACTTTGTTGGCAATGTCACAGTCGGGGTTGACATCAAGGCGGAGGACTTGCAGCAAACGCATCACGCGGTGATGTATACCTGTGGTGCGGAAACGGATCGCAGGCTGGGGATACCCGGAGAGGATCTGCCAGGAAGCCACACCGCCACAGAATTTGTTGGCTGGTACAACGGACACCCCGATTACCGGGACCGAACCTTTGATTTGTCCCATGAGACAGCCGTTGTCATCGGGCAGGGGAATGTGGCAGCCGATGTAGCCAGGATACTGGCCAAATCGGTGGATGAACTGAAGCATACGGATATTGCACAGCATGCCCTGGATGTACTTGCAGAGAGTAGGGTCCGCACGATTTATGTGGTGGGCCGGCGCGGGCCGGCACAGGCAAAGTTTGCTTCCAAGGAGCTCAAGGAATTCCTGGAGATTGAAAATTGCCGCCCCTACATTGCGCCTGAGGAACTCGAATTGAACCCGGCAAGCCAGGAGGAAATCAATTCTAAGGAGGGCCGGGGGAACAAAAAGAATGTTGAGATATTTCATCGGTTTGCAGACTCTGAGGACACCGGGAAACAGCGAATCTGCATTGCGACATTCTTGAAGAGCCCACAACGGCTCGAGGGTGAGGCGCGGCTGCAGAAGGTCGTCTTTGAGACCAATGCGCTGACAGGAGAGCCTTTCAGGCAATCCGCCCGGGGCACCGGGCAGACGATGGAGATCGAGTGCGGGATTTTGTTTCGCAGCATTGGATACAACGGAGTACCTGTCCCGGGTGTTCCGTTTTATGAGCGTTGGGGCACCATTCCCAACGAAGCCGGCCGCATCACCGCGGAACAGGATGGCCCCGTTGTGCCGGGCCTGTACACGGCAGGATGGATCAAGCGCGGGCCTTCGGGAATCATTGGCACCAACCGTGCCTGTGCGGTCGAATCTGTCGAGGCGCTGCTGGAGGACATTGATCAACTCAACACGGACAGGCCTGGTCGCGAAGGCCTGTACAAAATCCTGGACAACAATGGCGTGCGCCACATCAATTTTGCCCAGTGGGAAAAGATCGATACTGCAGAAGTGGCTGCAGGGGAGCCCAAGAGCAAGCCACGCGAGAAGTTCACCCGGCAAAGCGAGATGCTGGCAGTCGCTGAAAGCTGACTGCGCCTGATCACCGTTCACCTGCCTGTTCGTGAGCTGACACAGGGTCAGCGGGGAAATCACTGCGCCCGTTTCCGTATGTTTGTGAAATCGAATAGTATGTATTTGACGTGTAAAGAGGGGCTTGTGTGAGTCCGAGGAGTTGCAATGTTTGATGCACTTAGTGTCCCGTACGGCTGTGTGATGATGTACAACGTCGTCAAGTTGAAAAAAGGGGTGTCCGAGGAAGATATCGAGCTTGCAGTGGGAGAGATGTGCAATACCGTCAAGAACACCTACGGTGATGACGAAGGTGGGTTTCTCGGCGGGCAGGTATTCAAGTTTGCCGGATTCGTTTCGGATGAAGGCTCCATTGCCTCAAAGGAGCAGACCAGTGAACATGTCGCAATAGTCACCTACTGGGAATCCTTCGAGCAGCATGAAGAATCGCATGCCGATGATGTCTTCAAAGAGAAATTCGAGGCCTTGGGCGGATTTGCCACAGAAACCTACGAAATTGGCTACAAGATGATGTGGCAGGGAGGGCCGGACTGAGGTTTCGCAACTGGCTGCCGGTGCGAAGCAGGCTTTCCCGAAACCGTTATGACTCTGCATATCTACAATACGGCTACGCGCAAAAAAGAGGAGTTTGTTCCGGCAGATCCTGAGTGCATCAGCCTGTATGTCTGTGGCCCGACCGTGTACAGCTTCCCCCACATCGGGAATGCACGTCCTGCCGTGGTATTCGATGTCCTTTACCGCCTGCTCATGCAGGAGTATGGACAGGTCCTCTATGTGCGCAACATCACGGATGTCGATGACAAGATCAATGCAGCGGCCCTGAAGGAAAAGGTGCCCATTGCGGAGATCAGCGCGCGCTATACCAGGGCCTACCACCAGAACATGGCAGACCTCGGAGTCCTTGCACCCGTCATTGAGCCCAAGGTTACCGATCACATGGAGGCAATCATTGACATGATCAGGCGTCTGGTTGCAGCCGGTCACGCCTATGAAGCCGAAGGCCACGTACTTTTTCATGTGCCTTCCTACTCGGGGTATGGAGAGCTGTCCGGGCGCAACCTCAGAGAACTGATCGCCGGTGCGCGCGTGGATGTGGCTCCCTACAAGCGCGATGACACGGACTTTGTCCTGTGGAAACCTTCCGATGAAAGCCAGCCTGCATGGGACAGTCCATGGGGTGCAGGACGGCCGGGCTGGCACATCGAGTGTTCGACGATGATCGAACAGCATCTGGGCAAGACCATTGACATACACGGGGGAGGACAGGACCTGGTCTTTCCGCACCATGAGAACGAGAGGGCGCAGAGCACCTGCGTGCATGACGGGCAGCTTTTCAGTCGATACTGGATGCATAATGGCTTCGTCAATGTCGATCATGAGAAAATGTCCAAGTCCCTGGGCAATGTTCTGCTGGTGCAAGACCTGCTTGGAGAGGCACCCGGCGAAGCCATTCGTCTTACGCTCCTTGCCACGCACTACCGGAGTCCGCTGGACTGGACGGACGAAGCCCTCAAGCAGTCGTGCAGGAATCTGGACCGGCTATATGAGGTTTTGCAAAATCTTCAGGATATTGAAGTCAGCGTGTCTGCCGCCGATGTCCCGGATGAATTTTTGGGCGCCCTGAAGGATGACCTGAATACCCCGGCAGCAATTGCCGAATTGCACAGATTGGCAAAGCAGGCGAAGACGGCCTCGGGGCAGAATGCAAGGGAGACGCTCAAAAGACAGTTATTGGCAGCGGGCAGAATGCTGGGGATCCTGCAACAGGACCCTGCAGTGTGGTTTCGAGGGACGTCGGAAATCGACGAAGCGGAAATCCTCAGGCTGGTGGAACTCAGGGCAAGCGCAAAAAAGGAGAAGGATTTCAAGCGTGCCGACGAGATTCGGGAGCAGCTCACCACAATGGGTGTGCAGATCCAGGACCGGCCCGACGGGACATCAAGCTGGAGGAAGGTTTAATTCTAGCGAGAGATAATCATGATGCGCACAAGCCTTGCCGGACTTGGGCCAGTGGCCTGTTGAGGTGACACCTTGAGAGGTCTGGTACCACCCGACCCTGAAGGGGGCGTGTCCAAAATTCAGTACGCCGTCGTGTATGTGCCAAAGCGCAGCCGCAAAAGATTTGCTGCGAACTGCGTGGAAATCAAAAGCGATGCTGAACAGGCGCAGGCTGCAGCAGACCCGAGTAACAAAAAATTTGCTGCAAAGGTTGTCGGACCTTCAAAATCATCGGAAGGGCAGCTGATTTACTATCTGCTGAAGTGGCTATGATTCTGCCAGGAGATGCCCTCGTGCAGAAAATCCAGACTCAGGCTGAGGGAATCTAATAGAATGCCGGGTATGGACAGTTTGCCCGTCTATGTGGAGGCCCCGGCTCGCTTGCACCTCGGATTTCTTGACCTTGAAGGAAGTCTGGGCAGGCAGTTTGGAAGCCTTGGCTTGACTCTGGATGGCATAACCACACGGATCGTCGCCCGGCGCAACAATTGCGTTGAGGTACTGGGAGACTCCACGGGTCGTGTACAAGGCATTGCAGAAAAATTTCTTGCTGCCAAGGGACTGACAGAGGGCTGTCAGATCGAGGTACTTGACCAGATTCCTGCGCATTCGGGATTGGGCTCGGGGACCCAGCTGTCACTGGCTGTGGGTACGGCAATTTCCAGACTCTGCTCGCTCGAGTGTACTCCGCAGGACATTGCTGAAACTCTGGACCGCGGGGCAAGGTCTGGTGTCGGAATCGGCGCATTTCAGCAGGGAGGGTTTTTGCTGGATGCAGGTAAGGGTGTCCCGGATTCGGTCCCTCCCATTGTTTCACGTCTGAGGTTCCCGTCGGCCTGGCGCGTAGTACTGTTCATTGACTCAACGTTGAGGGGGTTGCATGGAAACGATGAAAGTACGTCGTTTGCCTCGCTGCCAAGCTTTTCACCGGAGACTGCCGCCTATTTATGCCATTTGGTGTTGATGCAGATTCTGCCGGCGGTTTTTGAACGAGACTTGGAGGCCTTCAGTAAAGGTATCAGCGGGTTGCAGCGCTGTATCGGCGATCACTTCGCATCGGCCCAGGGAGGGCGTTATACTAGCCGGGCTGTCAGCGAGGCAATTGAATACACAGAATCCTTAGGAATCGAAGGGGTCGGCCAGAGTTCGTGGGGGCCGATGGGATTTGCCTTCGTGGACAGTGAAATACAGGGGCATGCGCTGTTACGCGACCTGCGAACAAGATTTGCAGCAAACGAAGGCCTGCAATTCAAGATTGTGTCGGGGAAAAACACTGGGGCGGTAGTCCTGCAGCAAGACAGGATACCCGTGTCCAAAGCGGTTGAGTCCTAAAGTTCAATTCACAGAATTGCGTTGAGGCAGGCTGCCCGGCGTTGATTCGATTGTCTAAACATCTCGATCTCAAGAGGGAAAAATGGAAAGACCTTATATCTTACATATGATTACACCGGCCAAGAATCTGAGTCCGTTTGATGTCAATATGGCGCTGGATGCTGGCTGGGATCACGCGGTTGGTTATACCGACGTCGAGACGGAGGAGGTGCAAGCCCTGATCCAGGATGCCATATTTTCTCGCGGCCCGGCTGGTGCCAAGCGCACGGGAGTATTCTTGGGTGGGCGCGATATGCATCTTGTGATGGACATGCTGAAAACTTGTCAGGTGTCGATGGTACCTCCCTTCGAGACCTCCTGTTTTGCAGATCCAAGTGGTGCATTCACGACTGCTGCGGGCATGATGGCCTGCGTGGAACAGGGGCTGAAAGAAAACTTTGATACCGATCTCGAAGGCAAGCATGTTGTGATCATGGGAGGCACCGGGCCGGTTGGCTCTGCGGCTGCTCTCCTGGCCGCCAAGGCGGGGGCCAGTGTGCTGATCATGGGGCGCCAAAAAGAAAAGTCAGAGATGGTGGCAGAACTGTGCAACCGTGAGTATGGCGATGGCGCCACGAATATCCGGGGGGAAGCCAACGACATGATTGGCGAGGTTGTGAAAAATGCCGATGTGGTTCTGGCGGCAGTTGCTGCAGGAGTGCAGGTAATCTCTGAGGAGCACATAAAAAGTGCATCGGTTTTAAAGGTTGTTGCCGATGTGAACGCGGTGCCGCCTTCGGGCATAGCCGGGCTTGATGTAATGGATGATTGCAAGGCCGTTGAAGGCTCGGATAGTGGTGCGGTCGGAATCGGGGCGCTGGTGATAGGCAATGTGAAATATCAGACCCAGCACAGGCTTCTGCAGGAAATGCGCGATACAGATAAACCGGTATACCTGCACTTTGAGCACGCGTTCGAAATCGCCAGGGAGATCAAGCGAGGATAGGCGCATTTATCTGGTGGTAGCCACATCGGGGCGGGCGATTGCGGAAGCTCTGAACGCGAGTGGACACCCGGTCGCAGTCGTTGATGGTTTTGCGGATGTGGATACCTGTGCGGCATCGGTTGTCAGCCGGAAAGTCTCACGCACTGCATCAGGGCTTAATGAAAAGGAAGCTGCTGGGGCCATACGGCAGTTGCAGGAGGAGTATTGCCCGGAAGGCATGCTCTATGATGCAGCGCTGGAGTCTGCTCCCGGTTTGCTGGAAGACCTCGGTGCCTGCGAGATCATCGGCAACACCAGCGCAGTACTTCGCAGGTGCAAGGACCCGCAAATATTTTTCCCGGCACTGGACGAGAATTCGATTCGCTATCCGGAGGTGTGTTTCTCGCAGGTTCGCAAGGATTGCCATTTGTGGCTTCAAAAAAATTCAAAAAGCACAGGGGGCAGGGGCATTGCGCCCTGCACGAGGGAATCTGGCCATGATCCTGCG
>VXPJ01000071.1 GCA_009839635.1 Pseudomonadota bacterium | reverse complement strand
AAATCGACCCAAGTTAAAAATCTCTCAGCCGCAAGAAGGTGCACCAAGGCGGTTGTTTGATGACCAAAACAACACTGATGATTAAAACCAAGAACACATCACATAAGGGGGAGGTTTGCAGAAGATATGGTAAGATTCGCGACCGCTCACTCGGGTCAGTTCGGAAAGAACCCAAGGTGTTACAGGCAGCTATCAGTTGCTGTCATTCTGAAGGTTGTCTAGTAACACTTGTCGAGGTAAAGCTACCGCTAAAGCTATCAGCACGCGAGCACTGGCTAACACACAGTAAAGTTGCTCAATTACTCAAAGTGACATGAGCAACCCAAAATCAAAACACCAAGCAAAGTACATCCTCGTAGCGACATAAACCGGCATCCGCGAGCTAGATCTCTTGAGTCTTCAGCTAACGCCTAACTTTGATGACGGTTGGATAGATATTGAGAGGGGTGTCGTGTATCGCCATGGTGAAGGCTGAGCAGAAACAAAAACACACAATCAGTCCCTTTGCTACGCTAATTACTTACACGCCTGCGTCGGTAAAACACGAGAACAATTTTTTTGTTATTGAATGGGATACGAGTTGTATCAATTGTAACCGCATGGTTAACAACATTTTCTGAATTAGGTATTGATCATTGCACATCCTACGACTTGCGTAGAATGACCGTGACCTAGGCGATGTAATCCAGTGCAGACAAGTAGGCTACAATTAGGTTTTTAGGCTGATTTTGGAGACTCTAGAAACTGTATTTGGCCACCATCATCCTGATTATTTAACCTGTACAGCACAGGTTATGGGAAGTACAGGAAAGTATCGCCACGAACCTTAAAAAGTCCGCAATTCAAAGAGGATCGAGTTTCAGCCACTTTATGTCCTGAAGATTTTCAAATTTCCTCTTAGCCTCTTCAAAAAGCATCACATGTGAAGGCCATTTCCCTTCAGGAAGATCGTAAAACTGATCCCCAGCAATCATAATACTATCGCGCATGTAAATATCTGTGTTGTACCAGTTTAGAGCGTCATAAATCTCTTTTCTGTGAACATGAGTCAAGGTGACTGCTGTTTTATCCAGAGCAACTTTTAATTTTTTTAACATGTTGTTGTAGAACGCACAGCGAAGAAAATCTGCTGAATACTTCACCTTCCCTTCTTCGTTGAGATGATCCTTAGCCCCCATCACTTGCTTCCTACCTTCAATTACCAAAGATCTAATATGCTTAATATCTTGGTATCTAGCACGCTGAATGTAGATATACTTAAACAACCCTATGGCAATTGCCGCAATCAGACCAGCCGCGGCTCCCTGTAACACTGAGTCCATTTATTTCTCTAATACTCTATTGTTAACTGAAACTGGGCCCTAGTTTTAGAAAGATTTACGAGACTCGGGAACTCGATAAGTTATTGCAATTATTGGTCGGAGTGAGAGGATTTGAACCTCCGACCCCTGCCTCCCGAAGACAGTGCTCTACCAAGCTGAGCTACACTCCGCTATCGAGCCGCATATGGTACTCGATTTTTAAAAATAACAGGTTCGGGTCCCAGTGTAACGCCGTAACCTTTCGAATCTCGAAAAAAGTGCTGTGTCACCGGCTGACATTTTCTAGGATGTCCGGGAAATCGCAAACCGGGTCAAGTCCGTCAGTGCTCTCCGGTATTCGTTATCCGGCAGCTTTTCAATATGTTGCTGCGCGATCAGGGCTTGCTGCTCGGCGGCTTTCAGGGTGTGCTCAATCGCACCGGTCTCCTCGATCGCGGCCATAACTTCCTGCATGTGCAGTCTGCCACCCTGAATGATGGCCTCACGGATCAAATCGGCAGTGACCCTGCCACTGTTTTTGAGTGCATGGATCAGGGGCAGCGTGGGTTTGCCCTCGGTCAGGTCATCGCCCAGGTTCTTTCCCATTTCTTCGGGCGAGGACTGGTAATCGAGGACATCGTCCTTGAGCTGGAAAGCCGTGCCGAGGTGTGCCCCGTAATTCGCGCAGGCTTCTTCGATTTCCTGCGGTTGTCCTGCCAAAACGGCTCCGAGCTGGCATGCAGCCTCAAACAATTTTGCCGTTTTGGACTGGATCACAACCATGTAGTGTTCTTCCGATGAGTCCGGATCATTGGAGTTCAGCAGCTGCATGACTTCACCTTCAGCAATGGTGTTGGAGGCCCGCGCAAGAATTTCCATAACGCGCATCTCGCCCACTTCCACCATCATTTCAAACGAACGTGAAAACAGGAAATCACCCACCAGTATGCTGGATTCATTGCCCCAGATGAGATTGGCAGTTTCGTGGCCACGGCGCATGCTCGAGCTGTCCACAACGTCATCGTGCAGCAGGGTCGCAGTATGGATAAATTCGGTAATGGCGGCGACTAGCAGGTGTTTTTCACCCGTGTAGCTGCAGGCGCGGGCACTCAACAGGGCAAGCAGCGGGCGAATCCGCTTGCCGCCACTCTCCAGGATGTAGTTGATGATCTGGCAGATCAGGGTGATATCGGAATGCAGGTAACGCCGAATTACATCGTTGACGCCTTCCATGTCGTCGGCCACCAGGCCCTGTACCTGTTTGAAGTCCATAGCTGGGCATTTTACCCTGTTCTCGTGCACCCCGGTGCTGATTTTGGAAGCGGCCTAGCTGCAAAATTGTTTTGTTTGACCCCTGCCAGACCTCCCGCTAGAATTGCGCCTCTTTCCAACTCATTCCCGGAGTAACCCAGGTGTATGCCGTGATTGCCACAGGTGGCAAACAGTACCTTGTCCATAAAGGAGACCAGATCAAGATTGAAACGCTGGATCTGGACCCGGGCAAGAAAGTCGAGTTTGATCAGGTACTGTTGCTGGCCGATGGGGACGACGTATCCATTGGCACACCATACATTGAAGGTGGTAAAGTCACTGCCGAGGTTTTGCGCAATGCCCGGGCCAAGAAGATTGATATCATCAAGTTCAAGCGCAGAAAGCACCACATGAGGCGAATGGGCCACAGGCAGAACTACACACAGGTTAAAATTACAGACATTTCTAAGTAGAGGTCGATCATGGCTCACAAGAAAGCAGGAGGCAGCACCCGCAACGGACGTGACTCAAAGTCCAAACGTCTCGGCGTGAAGTGTTTCGGGGGGCAGCAGGTAAATGCAGGAAGCATCATCGTGCGCCAGCGAGGCACCCGCTTTCATGCCGGTGAAAATGTCGGCCGGGGAAAAGATGACACCTTGTTCGCAAAAGAGAACGGACAGGTGGTATTTGAAACCAAAGGGCCCAGAAACAAAAAGTTTGTGCGTGTTGATGCCGTACACTGATCCAGCCCACCAACCGATTTGATGTGAAGCCCCGCATGTCGGGGCTTTTTTGACTCTGGGCATAAAAGATCATGAAGTTTGTTGACGAAACGACGATACACGTGCAGGCCGGTCATGGAGGAAACGGCTGCCTGAGTTTCCGGCGCGAACGCTCCGTACCGCTCGGAGGGCCGGACGGCGGTGACGGCGGAGACGGCGGCAGTGTCTATCTGATCGCAGATGACAGCCTGAATACACTTGCCGACTTTCGGCATGTGCGCTCTTTCAAGGCCGAGCGCGGACAGGATGGCATGGGCAAGAACCGCACAGGCAGGTCAGGCCAGGAAAAGGCCATCCGGGTGCCAACCGGCACCTTGGTAAAAGATGCCCAAACCCATGAGGTCATCGGTGATCTGACAAGGCATGGCGAACGCCTGCTGGTTGCCAGCGGAGGAGGCCACGGACTTGGGAATACGCGCTTCAAAAGCTCGACCCGGCGTGCACCTCGCGAAACAACCCCTGGCAAACCTGGCGAGGAACGCGACCTGTACCTGGAACTCAAGCTGCTGGCCGATGTAGGCCTGCTGGGACTCCCCAATGCCGGCAAATCCTCCTTGCTTCGTGCCCTGTCCTCGGCCACCCCGAAGATTGCGGACTATCCGTTCACAACGCTTTATCCCAACCTGGGCGTTGTGTATGTCGCACCCCAGCAAAGTTTCGTGGTTGCTGACATTCCCGGACTGATCGAAGGGGCTGCTGAAGGGGTCGGACTAGGGGCCCAGTTCCTGCGGCATCTTTCGCGGACCGGCTTGCTGTTGCATATGCTTGAGCTGTACCCGGCCCAGGCGGAGGGTGATCCCTGCCAGGATTATTATTCGGTAACCAATGAATTGAACCGGTATGACGCACAACTGGCAGCCAAGGACCGCTGGCTGGTATTCAACAAGACCGATCTGTTCGACTCCGAGGACTGCAAGCAGGTGATCGAAGACTGCGTGTCGAAACTGGAGTGGCAGGGGCCCGTGTTTGCCATATCTGCACTCAGTCAGGCGGGCACACGGGAGCTGAGCAAAAGCATTTATACTTATCTACATGAACAGCAAGCGTAACCTAGTCATCTCCGGTAAACGCTGGGTAGTCAAGGTCGGGAGTTCCCTGGTCACCGAGGACGGCCATGGTCTGAACATGCAGGCTATCTCCGGGCTGGCTTCACAAATTGCTTCCCTGGTGAATGCAGGCAAGGAAGTGATCCTGACTTCTTCCGGTGCCATCGCAGAGGGCATGAACCGGCTATGCTGGCAAAAGCGCCCGCGTGCGATCTACGAGTTGCAGGCGGCTGCCGCAGTCGGCCAGATGGGACTGATTCAGGCGTACGAATCCTGTTTGCAGCAACACAACCTGCACAGCGCACAGGTGCTGCTCACGCACGCAGACCTGCAGAACCGCAAGCGATACCTGAATGCACGCACCACGTTGCGCAAGTTGCTGGAAATGAAAACCGTTCCGGTGGTCAACGAAAATGACACCGTGGCGACCGACGAAATCAAGTTCGGAGACAATGATACGCTGGCGGCCCTCGTCAGCAATCTGGTTGAAGCCAGTCTCCTGATCATCTTGACCGACCAGGAAGGCATCTATGAAACCCCTCCTGGCGACCAGTCCAGCAGCCCCTTGATTGACGAAATCTCCGCCAGCGACCCGTTGCTGGACCGTGCCGCAGGCCCCAGTGCCAGACAGACCGGGCGTGGCGGCATGCTCACCAAGGTGTCGGCAGCCCGTATCGCTGCGCGTGCCGGGGCTGCGACCATCGTTGCCTCCGGAAAAACGCCGGACATCCTGAACAAAATTTCAAAAGACATTCCGTGCGGTTCACTGCTGTTGCCGGACGCTGAGCCTTTGGTCGCACGCAAACAGTGGATCGCAAACCAGCTGTACACCCGCGGGGAGCTGTTTCTGGATGACGGGGCGAGTGCCGTGATTTGCAAGTCCGGAAAAAGCTTGCTTGCCATCGGAGTTGAAGATGTCAAAGGAGATTTCGAACGCGGAGAAGTGGTCAGCTGCCTCAATCGCAGCGGGCGAGAGATTGCACGCGGGCTTGCAAACTACTCCTCTGAGGAGGCACGCAAACTTCAAGGAAGACTCAGCACGGAGATCGAAGCTGTGCTGGGTTACGTGGACGCACCGGAACTGATTCACCGGGACAACCTGGTGATTCTTTAAGTGAATAAGAGGATGCAGCGCTCAGCGGCGCCAGTCACATGGCTTTAATGCGTGCGTTCAGACGGCTTTTATGACGGGCAGCCTTATTGGCATGGATCAGTTTTTTACCTACGGCCGAGTCGATGCTGGGCTGGGCCAGCTTGTACGCGGCTTCGGCGGCACCCTTGTCTCCTGCCTGAATCGATTTGACCACTGCTTTTATCCGCGTACGCAACTTTGTGCGTTGACTCACATTGTGCTGACGGTGCTTGACCGCCTGACGTGCACGCTTTCTCGCTGAAGGGGAGTTGGCCAATGTCTGATCGCTTTACTGCTTGGATTCTGCGTTTGGGCTGCGAACTATGGTAGTAAGATAAATAAATGTCAAGCCCTCGTCCCTAGACTACACCCCAAATACAAAATGGCTGAACACCGAGCCTTGTTCAAATCCACCGCCGTCACAGGAGGCATCACGGCTGTCTCCAGAATATTCGGATATCTTCGGGATGCCGTGATCTTTATCTTCCTGGGTGCAACCGGCGGCACCGATGCTTTTTTCGTAGCCTTTCGTATCCCGAATTTCCTGCGGCGTCTTTTTGCCGAAGGCGCTTTTTCACAGGCGTTCGTACCGGTCCTGTCTGAATACAAGGAACAGCGATCGCAAGCGGAACTGCAGGCACTGATCAATCACGTGACCGGGACACTCAGTGTGATCCTTTTCCTCATCAGTGTTTTGGGGGTGGTGCTTGCACCTGCCCTGATATATATCTTTGCCCCGGGTTTTATCAGCGATAGCACACGTTTTGATCTTGCCTCACAGATGCTGCGCATTACCTTCCCGTACATACTGTTCATCTCGCTGACCGCCCTGTCGGCCAGTATCCTGAACACCTTCAACCGGTTTGCCGTGCCGGCCTTCACACCTGTCTTCCTGAACCTGTCGCTGATTGCAGCAACCCTGTGGCTGGCCCCTGAAATGGAACAGCCCGTAGTGGCTCTGGCATGGGGTGTATTTGTTGCCGGTATCGTGCAGCTGGCTTTCCAGCTCCCCTTTTTGTCTGCACTGGGTGTGCTGCCAAAAGTTTCACTGCATGGCGCCAGAGAAGGCGTTCAAAAAATCATGCGGCTGATGCTGCCGGCCATTTTTGGCTCATCCGTAGTGCAGATCAATCTGCTGATCAACACCCTGATCGCCTCATTCCTGGCGGTCGGCAGCATCAGCTGGCTATATATCTCGGACCGCTTTGTGGAACTCCCGCTGGCCATTTTCGGCGTAGCCATGGCCACTATCATCCTGCCGCGCCTGTCCAAGCAATATGTCAACCGCTCCACCCAAGAATTCAACATGACACTTGACTGGGCGTTGCGGCTTTCCGTGTTCATCTCTGTGCCTGCCACAGTCGGCCTGATCCTGCTGGCCAGCCCGATTCTGACATCGCTGATCCAGTACCGGGAATTCACGGCCATGGACACCCTGATGGCTTCAACCAGCCTGAAAGCCTATGCACTGGGATTGCCGGCGTTCATCCTGATCAAAGTGCTGGCGCCAGGGTTTTATTCACGCCAGGATACCAAGACCCCTGTGAAGATCGGGGTGATTGCCATGGCCGTCAATATCGTCCTGAACCTTGCCTTCGTGTGGATCTGGCTACAGTGGGAGCTGGCTGCCCCGCATGCGGCCCTGGCCCTGGCCACCTCACTGGCCGCCTATCTCAATGCCGCGCTGCTGTTCTATAAACTAAAAGGCTCAGCAGCCCTGGTGCTGCCTGCGGGTTGGACCAAGTACCTGGCCCAGGTCGCGGGGGCCACGGTCGTGATGGGAATTGCGCTCGTGTGGATCCTGCCCGAGGCTCATCAGTGGCTGAACTGGGATGTGGTCGAACGCATTATTGCCTTGCTAGGCTTTATGCTATCGGGGCTTGTACTGTATATTGGCGCGCTGGCCTTGCTGGGGGTGCGCAGAAATTCCTTTGTGCTGCAACAGTAGGCACCGGGGCGGTTTCATGAACGGGTCTTTGATTTTATGCAGTTAACGAGATACCTCAGTACTGGAACAGGCCATCCTGTGGCATACGTGGCGACCATCGGCAACTTTGACGGTGTGCACCGGGGCCACCAGACGGTTTTGAAAAAACTGCTGTCGCGAAGCCAAGCCCTTGGGCTGCCTTCCATGGTCATCGCCTTCGAGCCATCGGCCAAGGAGTTTTTCCTGGGCAGCCAGGCTCCAGCGAGACTGACCAACTTCAGGGAAAAATTCAACCTGCTCCAGGATTTCGGGATCGACCGTTTCGTATGCCTTTCCTTTAACCGGACGCTGGCCAACATGCCGCCCGAGACCTTTGTCAGGGATGTCCTGGTCTCAGGCCTGAACATCAAACACCTGACGGTCGGCGATGATTTCCGTTTCGGGAAAGACCGCAAGGGCGATTATCCCATGCTCACGCGCATGGGGGACGAGCTGGGCTTCAGCGTCGAGAACACCGAGGGCTTCGTGGTCAATGAAGAACGTGTCAGCAGCTCTTCCATCCGTGACCACCTTGCCAACGGCAGACTGGATCTTGCAGAGCAGTTGCTTGGACGCATGTACAGCATGTCCGGGCGCGTCATTCACGGAGACCACCGGGGGCAAGACATCGGTTTCCCGACGGCCAATATCCCGATCAAACGCAGGTTCTCCCCAATCAGTGGGGTTTTTGCAACCAAGGTGAGGATCGAGCATGACACCGAGGCTTTGGGGGTGACCAACGTAGGGCACCGGCCCACGGTCGCCGGTACACGAACCCAGATCGAAGTCCACCTGTTCAACTTCTCGCAAATGCTCTACGGAAAGCACCTCACGGTATTCTTCAGCAAGAAAATCCGGGAGGAGCAAAAATTCAATTCACTTGAAGAGTTGAAGAACCAGATCCGTGTTGATGCCGAAACTGCAAAAGAGCATTTCAAGATCGCTGCCTGAAGCCTGCAAATGAGTAACTACAAAGACACCCTGAACCTGCCAAAAACCTCTTTTCCCATGAAGGGCAACCTCGCACAGCGCGAGCCCCAAATTCTGAAGGAATGGGAGGACAGGGACGTGTACCAGCAAATCCGAAAGGCGCGAAGAGGTGCGCAAACATTCATCCTGCACGATGGCCCTCCCTATGCGAATGGCGACATCCACATCGGCCATGCGGTCAACAAGATTCTCAAAGATATCATTGTAAAAAGCAAAACCCTGGCAGGGTACGATGCGCCTTACGTGCCGGGCTGGGACTGCCACGGCTTGCCCATCGAACACCAGGTCCAGAAAAAAATCGGCAAGGCGGGAACCCGGAAAAGCCACAGCGAATTCCGCACTGCCTGCCGCGACTTTGCCAGCAAGCAAATTGCCAAGCAACGCGAGGACTTCAAACGGCTTGGGATTTTTGGCGAATGGGACAAGCCCTACCTCACCATGGATTTCGATGTTGAAGCCGATATCGTGCGATCACTGGGCAAATTGTATGCAAAAGGCCACATTGCCCGCGGCTTCAAGCCAGTCTACTGGAACGTGGTGGATGCCTCGGCATTGGCAGAAACCGAGGTCGAGTACCATGAGAAAACCTCGCCAGCCATTGATGTGCGTTTTAGCATTGTGGACGAGGGGACGCTTGAGGAAAGACTCGGTACGCTGACTGGACGGGGACCGCTATCCGTTGCCATCTGGACGACGACTCCGTGGACCCTGCCTGCCAACCAGGCAGTGTGTGTCAATCCCGAACTGGATTACGTCGTGGCGGAGTTCGAGGGCAACTGCGGCCGGGAACGTGTGTTGCTGGCTGAGGTGCTGCTGGAAACCTGCATGCAGCGTTACGGTGTCGAGGATTATGCCGTGGTGGGACGCGCCAAAGGAAAGCAACTCGAGCACCTGCACCTGCAGCATCCGTTCTATGACAAGACCGTACCCGTCATCCTGGGGGGGCATGTCACGGTCGAGGCAGGCACGGGGGCAGTGCACACGGCACCAGACCATGGGGTTGAGGACTTTGAAGTCGGCAAGGCATATGCCATGGGAACTCTGAACCTGGTGGATGATCATGGGATATTCAAAGACCATACCGGTTTGTTTGCAGGAAACCATGTCTTCAAGGTGGACCAGAAAATCATCGATGCCTTGACCGAGCGGGGAAAGCTGCTGCACGGCACCGACCTGCACCACAGCCTGCCGCATTGCTGGCGCACCAAGGTACCGCTGATCTATCGTGCAACGCCACAGTGGTTCATCAGCATGCATGCCAAGGATTTGCTGAAAACCGCCAATGAACAAATCGAGCAGGTGCAGTGGATCCCCGAGTGGGGCAAGGCACGCATCACCGCCATGCTGGCCAGCAGTCCGGACTGGTGCATCTCCAGGCAACGTACCTGGGGTGTCCCGATCGCCTTTTTCATACACAAGACCACGGAAGAACCCCATCCCGACACAATGCAGCTCATCGAACAGGTGGCACAGAAAATTGAACGCCAGGGCATGGATGCCTGGTATGAACTGGATGCGAAAGAACTGCTGGGCGATGACAGCGAATCCTACAGGAAGGTCACGGACACCCTGGATGTCTGGTTTGATTCCGGCGTGACACATTACGCTGTAGCCCAGAAAAGGCTGGGGATCGACCTTGAAAATGAGAAACGCGCCAGCCTGTATCTTGAAGGTTCAGACCAGCACCGCGGCTGGTTCCAGTCTTCCCTGAAAACCGCGGTGGCCATGCACGGAATTGCCCCCTACGAACAGGTGCTGACCCACGGGTTTACCGTGGATGCCGAAGGCAAGAAAATGTCGAAATCCCTCGGCAATGTCGTCACACCCCAGAAAATATGCAACGCCCTGGGTGCTGACATATTGCGTCTTTGGGTGGCTGCTACCGACTACGGCGCCGAGCTCAACGTGTCTGATGAAATACTGAGCCGCACCTCGGATGCCTACCGGCGCATCCGTAACACGACCCGTTACCTGTTATCCAACCTGAATGATTTCGATCCTGTGCACGACCGTGTGCAGGCCCGGGACATGGTGGCCCTGGACTACTGGATCGTATACAAAACCCGGCAACTCCAACATCAGATCATCGACTACTACGAACGCTACCAGTTTCACAGAATCTACACCCTGGTTCACAACTTCTGCGTGCTGGAACTCGGCAGCGACTATCTGGACATCGTCAAGGATCGGCAATACACCATGCAGACGGACAGCCTAGCCCGCAGGTCGGCGCAGACGGCCATGTTCCATATTGCCGAGGCGCTGGTTCGCTGGATTGCGCCGATTCTGAGCTTTACTGCAGAGGAAGCCTGGCGGCAACTGCCCGGTGCCCGCAAGGATCCGGTTTTTGTACAGACCTGGTACGGTCTCGATGAGTTCAGCACCCCGGGTGAGGTAACCGATGCGGACTGGCAGGGGATACTTGAGGTGCGAAAGCACATCGGCAAGCAGCTGGAGACACTGCGCAATGAAAAAGTCATCGGCTCGTCACTGGATGCAGAGGTGGACATCTGGGGCGCTCCCGATTGCCTTTACAAGATCAAAAACGATGAGCTTCGCTTCGTTTTCATCACCTCCAGCGCCCGGCTCATCCGGGATGAAGAGGTGCCCAAGACGGCTACCAGAATATCGGATGCCCATGGCAACGAGTACTTCATCCAATTGCAAAAATCGCCTCATCCGAAATGCATTCGCTGCTGGCATTACCGTGAGGATGTAGGACAGGATGCGAAACACCCGGAAATCTGTGCGCGTTGCGCAAGCAATTTGTCCGGCGGTACAGGCGAGTCACGTTTCTATGCTTAAATGGCTCTGGTTGAGCTTGTTGGTCATCCTTGCCGATCAGTTCAGCAAGCAGGCCGCCTTGCAGTTTCTGGTTCAGTACGAGCCCGTGGCCCTGTTGCCCTATTTCAATCTTTCACTGACGTTCAATGAGGGGGCCGCATTCAGTTTTCTCAGCCAGGCCGGAGGCTGGCAACGCTGGTTCCTGTCGGGGCTGGCCATAGCGATCAGTGTCTTTATCCTGGTCTGGCTCAAAACCCTGGATGCCCAAGAGAAATCCATGGCTTGCGGCCTTGCGCTGGTACTGGGAGGCGCGATAGGTAATGTGATCGACCGCATCCTGTATGGGAAAGTCACGGACTTTATTGACTGGTACTACCACTCCAGTGATGCCTGCCTGCCTTTTTTCTATCGCCTGAACGAAGCGACCTGTCACTGGCCGACATTCAATCTTGCCGACTCGGCAATTTTCCTGGGAGTTGTGCTTATCCTGCTGCAGACCCTGTCTCAAAAGCAGCCGGTGTAGCCGGGACCCGTCAACTGCGAAGCAAGGCGGCCTCCACCTCGTCGCGTTTTTCGGAACCTGCCAGACAGGCAATAATTTCCAGGGCAAAGTCCATTGCAGTTCCCGGACCGCGTGAGGTCAGGATGTTGCCGTCCTGCTGCACAGCCGCATCCGTAATCTGGGTGCTGGCCAGTGAAAGCGGGTCCAGTACCCCGGGGTAGGCGGTAGCCTTTTTGTGGTCCAGCAGGCCACCGCTTGCCAACACCTTTGGTGCAGCGCAGATCGCGCCAATGGGACGGTCGTTCTCTGCAGTGCGCTGCAGGATTTTGTGAATACGGTCGTCGGCGTCCAGATGGTCAGCGCCCGGCAATCCACCAGGCAAGACAACCATGTCAAAATCCTGTTCCAGAACCTTGTCGACCGAGGTATCGGCAACCACCCGTGTGCCACGTGATGCAGTAACGGTCTGGCCATCCAGACTGGCCGTCACCACCTCGATTTCTGCGCGTCGCAGCAAATCAATGATGGTTACCGCTTCCAGCTCTTCAAACCCTTCGGCAAGTGGAATCAGTACCGTTGCCATATATATACCCTTTTAACTGATCTTGACGATATTTATTGTATATCCTGTTCGTCGACTTTTGAAAGCTGATCGCCAGGAGTCAGGCCGGCTGCATGTCCTGCCGCCGGCGGTTGTGCCATGGCCTTCAAGTGCTTGAGCGCTTCATCCAGTTCATAGTCGGTGGAGTCGTCTTCACCGCGCTCGGGGAGAATCACAACCGAAGCGGGATCGTGAGACGGCACCGGAGCCTCGCCAGCATCATCCTGCAAGAGTTCCTTGGCTGTGTCGCCCACCCCATGATCATCAGTCTCCTTGTCTTCTGAATCCTTCGCAGACTTCAACAGGATATCCGGCACGATTCCCGCATCCTGGATCGAGCGGCCTGAAGGCGTGTAGTAGCGTGCCGTGGTCAGTTTCAATGCGGTGTTGTCCTTGAGGGGCAGGATGGTTTGTACAGAGCCCTTGCCAAATGAAGTGACCCCCAGGACCGTGGCACGGTCGTGGTCCTGCATGGCCCCTGCAACAATTTCCGAAGCGGATGCCGACCCCTGATTGATCAGCACCACTAACGGAGCACCATCAAGCAAATCATTGGTGCTTGCAGAGTATTTCAATTCCGAATCACCCGCTCGCCCCTTGATGTAAACGATCAGGGCATTATCCTGCAAAAAGACATCCGAGACTCCAACTGCACCGGTCAACAGCCCACCGGGGTTGTTTCGCAAATCAAGTACCAGGCCCTTCAACTCGCCCTTGTTCTCCGTTTCCAGGCTCTCAATCGCTTCATGCAGCGCGCTCGTGGTCTTGGACTGAAAATTTGAAATTCGCACATACCCGAAACCCGGCTCAAGCATCCGGCTGCGCACGCTGTGCACGCGAATCATGGCGCGCGTGATAGCCATCTGCAAAGGCATATCTTCCCCTTCCCGCACGATGGTCAGCTCAATCGTCGAGCCGATCTTGCCACGCATGCGTCTGACGGCCTCTTGCAGGTCCAGTCCCTTCACCGACTCGCCGTCGAGCTTGATGATCAGATCGCCTGCCTGCACCCCGGCCTGTTGTGCCGGAGTATCATCAATCGGTGCGATCACCTTGATGAAGCCATTCTCCATCCCGACCTCGATGCCAAGCCCTCCAAACTCGCCGGTGGTGCCAATCTGAAGATCGTGAAACTGCTCTGCATCGAGAAAGGAGGAGTGCGAATCAAGACCGGATAACATGCCTCGGATCGCATTTTTCAAAAGTTCGCTGTCTTCAACCTCGGTCACGTATTCCTTTTTGATCCTCGCATAGACATCCGTGAACGTGCGTAACTCATCGAGCGGCAGCGAAGCTGCCTGCTCCTTGTCCGCCCACACGGTGTGCATCAGGCTGACAGGCAAGCTCAAGGCGATGCCCAGCATCAGTCCGAGTCCCAAGGAGGGTTTGAATTTCATTGCCGATCTCCGGAGTTTGATCCAGCTGTCCAATCATACCCCGATTCATGAGACGGGAAAGCCCGTTTGCAAACACCCGGATGCATGCAATGTGCACTCACTGACTATGCAGGCTCAGCTGGTGCGCCCCGTTGGAGCCGGTTTCTTGCACCAGAGTTGGGGGTTCACAGGCTTGCCGTGCCTGCGGATCTCGAAATACAGGCCGGTACGGCCTTGCCCACCGCTGTTGCCCACGGAGGCGATGCGCTCGCCGGCCTTGACCCATTCGCCCGGCCGTTTGTACAGGCTCTGGCTGTGTCCGTACAAACTCATGTATCCATTCCCGTGGTCAATGATCATCAACAGCCCCAGGCCGCGCATCCATTCCGCAAACACCACCCGCCCATGGAAAATGTTGTACACGTCATTACCGGCCTTGCCGGGGATAAACACGCCCTGCCAATACAGCGCACGGCGGGAAAAATTGCGCCTCTGGCCAAACCGGTTACTGGGTCGCCCGGCCACCGGCCAGAACAGCTTGCCTTTTTCCTTGCGAAAATCTTGGCCCTGGTCGATGTGAGGAATATTGATCAGGGCTGCCTGCAGTTCATCCAGAAGTTCCTGAAGCTGTTGCCGGTCGATCTCGAGGTTGGCTAGCCGGGCCTGTTCGCCGGAAACACGTGCCTGCATGCGCTCAAGCACAAGTTTTCGCTTTGCCTGCTCCTGTCCGATTTCCTGTTTGCGGGCGGACAGTTCGGATTGCGTACGGGCAACCGACCGTTCCTTTTTTTCGATTTCATCCTGCACATGGCCGATCTCCTGCAGAACCTTTCCGACAGCCTCAATCTCGTGCATGCGGGCACGATGCAGGTAATCGTAGTACACCAGTGTGCGGCCCAGCGTCGCAGGTTCCTGCTGGTTGAGCAGTAATTTCAGTTTTTCCTGGCCTGCGTACAGATACTCGGATTTCACCTGTGCATGCAGGACATTGCGGTGCCGGGACAACTGCTTCTGCAGATTCTGTTTTTTGGACTGCAGGGCACCAATCCTCTGGCGGTAATCTTTCAGCGCCACTTCAGCCTTGCCGAGTTGGCGGTTGAGCTGGCCGATGCGACGCTCAAACTCGCGCAGTTCTGCCTCCAGCGCACCTGCCTCTCCACGATGTTTCTCCATCCTGAGCTGGCTGGCTTGGATCTGGCTATGGACCTGGGCCAGTTTTTGCTCCACTTCCTGTTGTGAGGGGGTCGCGGAGAGCGGCGGGGTAAATGCTGCCATGCAAACCAGCAGTACAGCAGGCAGGCCGCGCAGATTCAGGACATTTCTCAGCGGCATGCCCGTTCCCGGTTCAAGGGTTTCATTAATGTATTAGACATTTATAATATTAGCTTATACTATATATCCATAAGTAAATTTGGAAGCAGTACCCTGCTGAACCCGCATCGTGAGCATCAGCGCTGAAGAACTCCTTCATCGGGAAAAAGACATCGAGCAAGCCTCTAGGTCGCTCAAGGCCATGTCGCATCCATTGCGACTGAAAATCCTTTGTGTCCTTGGCAAACGCGAGATCAGCGTGCAGGAAATCGTCAGCAGCGTAGGCACCTCCCAGAGTAACATATCGCAGCATTTGGCCATCTTGCGTGATAAAGGTATATTGGCGACCCGGAAAGACGCCAACCGGGTCTACTACCGGGTAGAAGATGAGCGAACGCTGAAGTTGATTGAAATGATGCAGCAGGTATTTTGCTCGGTTCAACACTCCTGAGCATCAAGCCCGCAGGTGCCATATTCGTTTAGACGGGTGCGCCAAGCAACAGCCATCGATTCGGTTGCAGCTACCAGACAAACACCGGAATGGAAGAATTTACAGATTTTGCGATCAGGAATTATCACCTGTTCATTGCCCTAGGAGTCGTGCTGGGCATGATCCTCTGGGTCGAGATCAGGCGTGCGACCAAGGGGTACAAGGAAATTACTCCAGCGGAAGCGGTCACCCTGATCAACCGGGAAGATGCGCTCGTGCTGGATGTGCGCGAGGCCAATGAGTTGGGCCAAGGCAGTATCATCAACGCCAAGCATGTAGCGCTCAGCGGGCTCAAGCAAAAAGCGGAGGAGCTTGCCAAAAACAAGGATCAGCCCGTGCTGGTGTTTTGCAAAACGGGATTGCGTTCATCGCAGGCCTGCAAGGTCCTGACAGGACACAGCTATACCCAGGTGTTCGGCTTGAAGGGTGGCATCACGGCATGGATGAACGATCAACTTCCGGTAGTCAAGAAATGAGTACAAGCGAGGTTGTCATCTATTCCGGCAACCGCTGCGCATATTGCAATGCGGCAAAGCGTTTGCTCGACAGCAAGAATGTCAGCTATACGGAAATCAATGTCGATGAAGACCCGGCCCGTCGCGAAGAGATGATGAGGCGTACACAACGCCAGACGGTGCCGCAGATCTTTATCGGCGAACAGCATGTAGGCGGCTTTGACGATCTCTCCGAGCTCAACCAGTCCGGCGGGCTGGATGAGTTGCTGGCCTCATGAAGAACGCCGTTGACATCACTGGATGATGTAAAACCCTTTTTGATCTCATGGCCGCGGAAACGGATCAAAAATTCGAGATTCAAAAAATTTACCTCAAAGATGTCTCCTTTGAGAATCCTGTTTCTCCCAAGGTATTCACCGAAAAATGGAACCCGCAGACCGACGTCCATATCCAGTCGGAAACCGCCAAGCTGGGTGAGCATGTTTTTGAGGTCTGTATTACCATCCAGGTCACCGCAGTCCAGGAAGAGAGCACCGCATTTCTGGTCGAGGTCAAGCAGGCGGGTATCTTTCTGATCAAGAATTTCAAAAAGGACCAGCACAGCCAGTTGCTGGGCAGTCACTGTCCCAATGTGCTGTTTCCCTTTGCCCGTGAAACCATAGCTGAACTGGTCTCAAAAGGAGGCTTTCCACAACTGCTGCTGAACCCGGTGAATTTTGAAGCCCTGTATCAGCAGCACCTGAAGGCCCAGAAAGAACAGAAATCCAGCCCCGAGCAAACCAAACACTGATATATCCATGGCTATCGCTGCAGTATTGGGTGCGGGCTCCTGGGGGACTGCACTCGCCCTTCAACTGTCCAGAAACAGGCACAGTGTACAGATATGGGACTGCGACACTGACCTGATCGACACCCTGCAGACCCGCAACTGCAACCTGCGCTACCTGCCGGACCACCCGTTGCCGGACTCACTCTCGGCGCACCATGATTTGGCCGATGCCCTTGCGCATGCCGATTTTGTTCTGGTGGCGGCCCCGAGTTATGCCATGCGCAGCGTTTGCGATCAGCTCGTGGAGTTGCGTTTTCCGGAGAAGCTGGCCTGGGCCACGAAGGGCTTCGAGAAAGCCAGCGGCCTGATGATGCACGAGGTGGTGGCCCAGGTGCTGGGAGACAAGATCAAGAAAGCGGTCCTGTCCGGGCCGTCCTTTGCCGGCGAAGTTGCCAGCCAGTTGCCGGCCGCGGTGACCCTGGCATCCGATGAGCCGGACTGCGCCGAAGAACTGGCGGGCTATTTTCACAGCAGCAGCTTTCGTGTCTACACCAGCGGCGACGTTATCGGTGTCGAATTGGGTGGTACAATCAAGAACGTGCTGGCCATCGCCGCCGGCATTGCCGACGGGTTTGGTTTTGGCGCCAACGCACGTGCCGCACTGGTCACCCGTGGACTTGCTGAAATGATGCGACTCGGGCAAAAACTGGGAGCTGAGCGGACAACCCTGATGGGGCTTGCAGGCGTCGGCGACCTGGTACTTACCTGCACCGACGACCAGTCCCGGAACCGCCGCCTCGGGCTGGCCCTTGCACACGGGAAAACTGCACAGCAATACATGGAAGAGCTGGGACAGGCGGTTGAAGGATTTCATGCCGCCCAAGTCGTGCACAGGATTGCACAGGACCACCAGGTGGACATGCCGATCTGCACACAGGTGTGGCGTGTGCTGAACGGCGATGCCGCGCTGGAAACCGCCATATCGGAGCTGCTGAGCCGTGACATGAAAGTCGAGCTTGCATGAACGGGGAATCTGTACAGGCACGCGGTACGCGGGTGCGAGCAAAACGATGGAGCCTGGGACTTCAGGCATGAGCGACGATCACAGACTCAAGGTGGATTTTTGCGGCCTGCAGTTTTCCTCCCCTCTGGTGCTGCTGTCCGGCTGTGTCGGCTTCGGCGAGGAGTACACCCGCATCCAGGGGTTTTCCAACCGCGACGTGGGTGCCATCTGCCTGAAAGGCACGACCCTTGAGCCGCGTCTTGGCAATGCACCGCAC
>VXPJ01000106.1 GCA_009839635.1 Pseudomonadota bacterium | reverse complement strand
GACCCGGACTGGGGAAACCCATGCCGGGTCGCAGTTATCCGGTCAAGTGAATTTTTTGCAAACCCCGAACGATACGAAAGGACAAAAATGTCTCTGGGATTGGTAGGTAAAAAAGTGGGTATGACGCGTGTCTTCACCGAGGCAGGTGAGTCTGTGCCGGTGACGGTCTTGCACGTGCCCGGCAACCGCATCACCCGGGTACGCCGCCAGGAGGACGATGGCTATGACGCCGTGCAGGTCACGTACGGCGAGATCAAGCCTTCACGCATCAACAAGCCGATGGCGGGCCAGTTTGCAAAGACAGGCGTTCGCGCGGGAAGAGGGCTGCGGGAATTCCGGCCTGCAAAGGAGCAGCTTGAGGCCCTGCAGGTGGGATCGGAACTGGGCGTGGGACTGTTTTCCGTGGGCCAGAAGGTGGCCGTATCGGGCATCTCAAAGGGCAAGGGCTTTGCAGGATCGGTCAAGCGCCACAACTTTCGCATGCAGGATGCCACGCACGGAAACTCGTTGTCACACCGCGCACTGGGGTCCACCGGGCAGTGCCAGGATCCCGGGCACGTTTTCAAGGGCAAGAAAATGGCGGGCCAGATGGGCAACGTCCGTGTGACCACGAAAAACCTCAAGGTCGTGCAGATCGACGAGGGCAAGGACCTGCTCCTGATCAAGGGTGCAGTGCCCGGAGCCCCGGGCGGCGACGTGATGATCCGGCCAGTGCATGCCGGGGAGATCAACCTGCCGGCACCGGATGATGCGGCAGAAGATACGGCCAACGCGGAAACCGGCGACGCCTGAGGACTCCTAGCCATGAAACTCGCCATCGCCAATACGAAGTCCTCAGTCACGGTATCGGATGACATCTTTGCGCGCAGTTTCAACGAACCCCTGGTGCACCAGGCCGTCACCGCCTACCTGGCGGGTGCCCGAAGCGGTACCAAGGCGAACAAGAGCCGCAGCGATGTGCGCGGCGGCGGTGCCAAGCCCTGGAGACAAAAGGGCACGGGACGTGCCCGGGCGGGTACCTCTAACAGCCCACTGTGGCGCTCGGGCGGAGTCACGTTTGCTGCCAGGCCACGCAGCTACAGGCAAAAGCTCAACAAGAAAATGGTACGCGCAGCCTATGCCAGCATGTTTTCAGAGCTGATTCGCCAGGAATGCCTGCATGTCATCAAGGAATTTACCGTCACCGAGCCGAAGACCAAACAAGCCCTGGCCCACCTGAAAAAACTCAAACTCACCTCCGCCCTGATCATCACCGAAAAAGCCGACAAGAATCTCTACCTCTCCGTGCGCAACCTGCCGCATGTCGAAGTCGTGGAGGTGGGCAGCATCGACCCGGTCAGCCTGTTCAGGCACAAGCACGTGGTGGTCACCAAGGATGCCCTGCAGGCGATTGAGGGGTGGCTGCAATGAACGAGGAGCGCCTGATGACCGTACTGCTGGCCCCGCATGTCTCGGAGAAAACCGCGACAGGTGCGGACAAGAACAACCAGCACGTATTCCGTGTCACGCGCAGCGCCAAGAAAAAGGAAATCAAGCAGGCGGTGGAAAAGCTGTTCGATGTGAAGGTGACCGAGGTCAATACCATCAACATGCAGGGCAAGCGCAAGATGTTCAACCGCCGGCCCGGCAAGCGACCGGACTGGAAGAAGGCCATCGTCACCTTGGAAGCCGGCAGCGATATTGATTTTGGCGCATTCAGCTAACGGTTAGATGTTGTCATGGCAGTCGTAAAAGCAAAACCCACCTCCGCTGGCCGACGTTTCGTCGTACAGGTGACCACGCCTGGCCTGCACAAGGGTGGACCCTACAAGCCCTTGCTGTGTGACAAGAAGCGAAGCGGCGGGCGCAACAATGCCGGGCGGATCACCACCAGGCACCGCGGCGGCGGACACAAACAGCGCTTCAGGATCATTGATTTCAGGCGCAACAAGGATGATATCCGGGCCCAGGTCGAGCGGATCGAATATGACCCGAACCGCAGTGCCAACATTGCATTGCTGAAGTATGCGGACGGGGAGCGTCGCTACATGATTGCACCCCGGCACCTGTCCGTGGACAGCGAGGTCATCTCCGGTGAACGCGTGCCGATCAAGGTCGGAAATGCATTGCCGCTTCGAAGTATCCCGGTGGGCACGGTGGTGCACTGCATCGAGATGAAGCCGGGCAAGGGCGCGCAGATCGCACGAAGTGCGGGAGCTGCCGTGCAGGTCGTGGCACGCGAGGGTAATTACGCCACACTGAGACTGCGTTCCGGCGAAATGCGCAAGGTGCTGCTGGATTGCCGTGCCACCATCGGTGAAGTCGGCAACAGCGAACACAACCTGCGCAAGCTGGGCAAGGCCGGTGCGAAGCGCTGGCGCGGAGTGCGGCCAACGGTTCGGGGCGTGGCCATGAACCCGGTTGATCACCCACATGGCGGCGGCGAAGGCCGCACGTCCGGTGGGCGCCATCCGGTATCGCCTTGGGCGATGCCGACCAAGGGCTACAAGACCCGTAAAAACCACCGTACCGACCGCCTGATCGTGCGGCGCAGAAAGAAGAAATAGAGTGTAGCGTTAAGGAGTTACAGGGGTTTAACAGATGCCAAGATCATTACGCAAGGGTCCGTTCGTCGATCACCACCTGATGAAAAAGGTGGAAAAGGCAGCGGCTACGAATGACCGCAAGCCGATCAAGACCTGGTCGCGGCGTTCCTTCGTGGTACCGGAGATGGTCGGGGTCACCATTGCCGTACACAATGGCCGCCAGCACGTACCGATCCTGATCAGCGAGAACATGGTCGGTCACAAGCTCGGTGAATTCGCCATAACCCGGACCTTCAAGGGTCATTCGGGGGACAGGAAGGCCCGATAGTGATGCAGGTTTCAGCAAAACATACGTTTGTCCGCATCGCCCCGCAAAAGGCCCGACTGGTGGCAGACCAGGTGCGCGGCAAGGCGGTGGAGCGGGCGCTCGAGATCCTGAAGTTCAGCCCCAAGAAGGCTGCCGGGATCATCCGCAAGGTGCTGGAGTCGGCGATCGCCAATGCCGAGCACAACGAGGGTGCGGACATCGACGAACTGAAGGTTTCGAAAATCTTCGTGGACGACGGGCCGACCCACCGTCGTTTCAGGGCGCGTGCCAAGGGCCGTGCTGCGAAGATCCTGAAACGCACGAGCCACATCACCGTGGAGGTCAGTGACGCCTAGTGTTGGGGTATGCAGAGCGTTGCACGAAATTTGGTAGGAGTTGATTTCTAGATATGGGACAGAAAGTACATCCAACGGGAATGCGGCTCGGGATTTCCACTGACTGGACATCCAAGTGGTATGCCGATGGCCGTGATTATGCGGAATTCCTCAGTAGTGATCTTGAAATCCGGGATTACCTGAAGAGGAAGCTCTCGCAAGCCTCCGTCAGCCGGATCCAGATCAACCGGCCCGCGCGCGCAGCGTTCATCACCATACACACGGCGCGCCCTGGCATTGTGATCGGCAAGAAAGGCGAGGACATCGAGGCCCTGCGTCACGAGATCGCACGCCGCACCGGACTGAGCGTGAACAACGTGAAGATCAACATCGAGGAGATCCGCAAGCCTGAAATCGACTCGCAGCTGGTCGCGGAAAGCATCGCACAGCAGCTGGAGCGGCGGATCACGTTTCGAAGGGCGATGAAGCGTGCCGTGGGCAATGCCATGCGCCTGGGTGCACTGGGAGTGAAAGTGAATGTTGCAGGTCGCCTCAACGGTGCGGAGATCGCACGCAGCGAGTGGTACCGTGAAGGCCGGGTGCCCCTGCATACCCTGCGTGCCAACATCGATTACGGTTTTGCGGAAGCCAAGACCACCTACGGAATTATCGGTATCAAGACCTGGATCTACAAAGGCGATGTGTTTGGTCTGGATGCCAAGGAAAAAGAAGAGGGCGCGGAGCAGTAGGCTGAGTCTGCCTTCAAATAAGTTATGTTACAGCCCAAACGTACAAAGTTTCGTAAACAGAGGAAAGGCCGCAACCGCGGGCTCGCCCAGAACGGCAACAAGGTCAGCTTCGGTGAATACGGGCTGAAGGCCGTCACCCGTGGACGCATTACCGCGCGGCAGATCGAGGCGGCACGGCGGGCGATGACGCGCCACATCAAGCGGGGCGGGAAGATCTGGATCCGGATGTTTCCCGATGTGCCGGTGACCAAGAAGCCGCTGGAAGTGCGCCAGGGCAAGGGCAAGGGCAACGTCGAGTACTGGGTGGCCAAGGTGCAGCCCGGCAAGGTGCTTTACGAGATGGAAGGCGTGGATGAAAAGGTTGCGCGCGAGGCGTTTCGCCTGGCGGATGCCAAGCTGCCGATCCGCACCACCTTCGTTACACGCAGCGTGATGTGAGTACAGGCCATGGACAAGGAACTGCAGAACAAGAACTACGAGGAACTCAGCAAGGAGTTGCTTGAGTTGCGCAAGGAACAGTTCAACCTGCGCATGCAGCTGGGTACGGGCCAGCTGACACGTGTGCACCAGTTCAAGGTAAACAGGAAGAACATTGCGCGGGTAAAAACACTCATGAACCAGAAATCATCAGAGAAGGGCGCATAGGTTTCAAATGGCCGAGGAAAGCAAGAAAATCCGCACCCTGCACGGCAGGGTCGTCAGCGACAAGATGGACAAGACGGCCGTGGTGCTGCTTGAGCGCCAGATCAAGCACCCCCTGTACGAGAAGTACATCCGCCGCTCAACGAAGCTGCATGTCCACGACGAGAACAACGAATGCTCGATTGGGGACGAGGTCTCGATCCGCGAGTGCCGTCCTGTCTCGAAAAAGAAATCGTGGCAACTGGTTGAGGTTGTCAAGCGCAGTGAAGATGCCCGGGCGTAAGAGGTTGATATGATCCAGATGCAATCTACCCTGGGTGTGGCTGACAACAGCGGAGCGCGCAAACTGCAGTGCATCAAGGTGCTGGGCGGATCGCAGCGCCGCTACGCGGGCATTGGCGACATCATCAAGGTCAGCGTCAAGGATGCCATCCCAAGGGGCAAGGTCAAGAAGGGCGAGGTTTACAATGCCGTCGTTGTGCGCACGGCCAAGGGCATACGTCGCCCCGATGGCTCGACCATCCGGTTCGACAACAATGCGGCCGTACTGCTGAACGCCCAGTTGCAGCCCGTGGGCACGCGCATTTTTGGCCCGGTGACCCGTGAACTGCGAACCGAGCGCTTCATGAAAATCATTTCCCTGGCACCCGAAGTGCTGTAAGCCGGAAACCGTGGGACAACTATCAGGATTGGCCAACATGCAAAGAATTCGCAGGGGAGATGACGTGATCGTGGTGGCTGGCAAGGACAAGGGCCGGCGCGGCACGGTGCTGAAAGTGGGTGAGGATCACGTGGTCGTGGAAAACATCAACGTCGTCAAGAAGCACCAGAAACCCAATCCGAATGCAGGCGTGTCCGGCGGCATCAACGAGCAGGAGTCGCCGATTCACGTCTCGAACGTGATGCTCTTCAATCCGGTCACCGGCAAGGCCGACCGGGTCGGGTTCCGCTCGCTCGAAGACGGCAAGAAGGTCCGTTACTTCAAGTCCAACGGCGAAGTGGTCGATATCTAGGAACGCGTAATGTCCAGGCTCCAGGATTTCTATCTGAACACGGTACGTCCCCAGCTGATGGATACGCAGGGGTACAAGAACCTCATGCAGGTGCCGCGTATCGAGAAGATCACGCTGAACATCGGCGTGGGCGAGGCTGCGCGCGACAAGAAAACCATCAAGGACGTGATTGCGGACCTTGAGAAAATTGCAGGACAAAAAGCGGTGGTTACCAAGGCGAGGAAATCCATTGCCGGGTTCAGTATCCGTGAGAATTTCCCGATCGGCTGCAAGGTGACTTTGCGCCGAACGCGGATGTACGAGTTCCTGGACCGTCTGATCAGTATCGCCATCCCCCGGGTGCGGGATTTCCGGGGCCTGAGTCCCAAGGCCTTTGACGGGCGGGGCAATTACAGCATGGGCGTTACCGAGCAGATCATTTTCCCGGAAATCGACTACGACAAGATCGATGCGATCCGCGGCATGGATATCTCGATCACCACGTCCGCAAGAACCGATGATGAGGCGAAGGCGCTGCTGGAAGCCTTCAGTTTTCCATTCAAGAGATAGAGAGTAGGTAGCCCATGGCAAAATCATCCATGCTGGAGAGAGAGAAAAAGCGCAACAAGGTTGTGCGCCGTTGTGCAGACAAGCGCTCAAGGCTCAAGGCAACCATCAAGAGCCCGACGACTAGCTACGAGGAAAAACAGGAAGCCATGCTGCAGTTGCAGAAAATGCCGCGCAACGCGAGCCCGGTGCGGCTGCGCAACCGGTGCAGCATCACCGGCCGGCCCAAAGGCTACTACCGCAAGTTCGGGCTGGGCCGCAACAAGTTGCGTGAAGCCGCCATGCGCGGAGACATTCCCGGACTGGTGAAGGCCAGCTGGTAACCACGGATATTTTCAAGGAGTACGGACTGGAAAAGCCATGAGCATGAGTGACCCGATATCCGATATGCTGACGCGTATCCGAAATGGCCAGGAGGCCAGGAAAGTGACCGTCACAATGCCTTCCTCGAAAGTGAAGGAGGCGATTGCGGCCGTCTTCAAGGACGAAGGATACATCGAGGATTGTTCTGTCGGAGATGAATCCGGCAAGGCGGAACTCACGATCCGGCTCAAATACTATCTGGGCGAGCCGGTGATTACCCGTCTCAGCCGTGTCAGCCGACCGGGCCTTCGCAAGTACAAGAGCGCCGAGGACCTGCCGAGAGTCATCGGCGGGATGGGCGTTGCCGTGATCTCCACCTCGAAAGGGGTCATGAGCGATCGCGCGGCACGGGCCATGGGGCACGGCGGTGAAGTGCTGTGCACGATTGAATAACGGTAGAGCTGTCTGAACCGATCATGTCACGCATTGCCAAACAACCTGTCGAGATTCCCGCGGGAGTCGATGTCAAGCTCAAGGGCCAGCACCTGGCCATGAAGGGACCCGTCGGCGAGATGTCGATGGACATCCACCAGGATGTGAGTGTCGAGCAAAAGGACAACCAGATCAACGTGGTGCAGGACAAGGCGGGTGACAGCGCCATGGCTGGCACCATGCGCGCCCTGATCAATAACCTGGTCACCGGTGTCAGCAAGGGGTTCGAGCGCAAGCTCGAGCTGGTCGGGGTGGGATACCGTGCCCAGGCCAGGGGCAAGGTACTGAACCTGACGCTGGGTTTCTCCCATCCGATCGAGTATCCCGTGCCCGAGGGGATCACGGTAGAGACCCCCAGCCAGACCGAAGTGATCGTACGCGGAACGGACAAGCAGAAAGTGGGACAGGTGGCTGCGGAAATCCGTGCCTTCCGTAAACCGGAACCGTACAAGGGCAAGGGCGTCAAGTACGCCGATGAGCGGGTGGTCCGCAAAGAAGCGAAGAAGAAATAGGCAGTGAGAGATGGCTAACAAGGTCTCAAGAATACGAAGGGCCCGCAAGACGCGTGGCAAGATTGCCGAGCTCAAGGTTCATCGCCTGTGCGTGCACCGCACGCTCAGGCACACCTATGCACAGGTGATCTCGCCGGATACGGGGCTCACCGTTGCCAGCGCTTCCTCGCTGGAGGCGAAGCTGCGCAAGGCCGTAAAGCATACTGGCAACGTGGAAGCTGCCAAGAAAGTGGGCGAGACGGTCGCCAAGCGTGCGCAGGAGAAAGGCGTGGTGGACGTCGCATTTGACCGTTCCGGGTTCAAGTATCACGGCCGTGTCAAGGCGCTGGCGGATGCTGCGCGAGAAGCAGGCTTAAAATTTTAAACAGAAGGTACGTATATTCCGATGGTAGCGAAAGAACCGGCAAGAATTCCTGATGGCCTCGAGGAAAGACTGGTTGCAGTCAACCGGGTGGCCAAGGTGGTCAAAGGTGGGCGTCAGTTTGGATTTACGGCCCTGACCGTGGTGGGCGATGGCAACGGCAAGGTTGGCATCGGCTACGGCAAGGCCCGAGAAGTGCCCCTGGCAATCCGCAAGGCGATGGAAAAGGCGCGCAAGGAACTGAAACAGGTGCCGCTCAAGGATGGCACGCTGCACTACCCGGTGGTCGGGCGCCATGGTGCGGCGAAAGTCTTCATGCAGCCGGCCTCCGTGGGTACCAGTATTATCGCCGGCGGTGCCATGCGTGCCGTGTTTGAAGTCGTTGGAATCAAGAACATCCTGTCGAAATGCATCGGTTCGAAAAATCCGATCAATGTGGTGCAGGCGACGGTCAACGCGCTGTGCAGCATGCAGGAGCCGGACCATATCGCTGCTAAACGCGGCAAGACCGTCGAAGAGATCCTGTCGTAACCGTCTGTGTGGGCTGAGCCATGAGCAAGCAACTGAAAGTAACACTGACCAAGAGCCTCAACGGCCGGCTGGCCGCGCACAAGGCATGTGCACGAGGCCTCGGGATCCGGCGTATCCATAATCCGGTCACCGTGGCCGATACCCCGGAAAACCGCGGCATGATCCGCAAAATCGATTACATGCTCAAGGTGGAGGACGCCTGAGGGCGAGGAACATGAAACTGAACGACCTTAAACCTGCACAGGGCAGCAAAATCGGGCGAAAGCGCGTCGGGCGCGGAATCGGTTCCGGGTTTGGAAAGACTGGCGGGCGGGGGCACAAGGGCCAGCATTCGCGATCGGGCGGCTACCACAAGGTCGGCTTTGAAGGGGGCCAGATGCCGTTGCAGCGGCGTTTGCCCAAGGTAGGATTCCGTTCGCGCAAGTCTGCCGAGACGGCTGTTTTGCGCTTGCACGAACTGGCTTCCATGGGTTCCGGCGAGGTGGATGTGGATGCATTGAAGGCTGCCGGGCTCGTTCATGCGACGGCCAAGCGCGTCAAGGTGATCCTGTCCGGGGACATTGAGACTGCAGTGAAGGCCAAGGGCCTGAAGTTTACGGCAGGTGCCAGGAAGGCAGTCGAAGCGGCTGGCGGGAGTATTCAGGACTGATGGCTCGCTCAGGTGCAAACGCGGTTGGCCAGCTTGCCGGGCTGGGCCAGGTCAGCGAACTTCGAAAGCGCCTGGTGTTCGTGCTGGTCGCCCTGGTGGTGTACCGCATTGGCACGTTCATTCCTGTCCCGGGCATCGACCCGAGTGCGATGGCAAGGTTTTTCGAGCAGCAGAGCAGCACGATTCTTGGCATGTTCAACATGTTCTCCGGCGGAGCGCTGGAGCGCCTGAGCATTTTTGCGTTGGGCATCATGCCGTACATCTCCGCATCCATCATCATGCAGCTGATGAGTGCCGTGGTGCCTTCATTGAAAGAACTCAAGAAGGAAGGCGAGTCGGGTCGGCGCAAGATCACGCAGTACACGCGTTATGGGACGGTTTTCCTGGCTACCTTCCAGGCGATCGGGGTTTCCATCGCCCTGCAGAACCAGCAGGTCGCACTGAGCCCGGGCATTGGCTTTGCATTTACCGTGACCATAAGCCTGGTCACCGGCACGATGTTCCTGATGTGGCTCGGTGAGCAGATCACTGAAAGAGGCATTGGAAACGGCATTTCCATCATCATCTTTGCCGGCATTGTGGCGGGCTTGCCCGCTGCCATCGGCGGCACCCTGGACCTGGTCGCACAAGGCGCCCTAGGTGAGGGGTTTGCGCTGTTCCTCTTCATCATGGCGATTGCAGTCACGGCTTTCGTGATTTTTGCGGAACGCGCACAACGGCGAATCACGGTAAATTATGCACGGCGCCAGCAGGGCAGGAAGATGTTCGCGGCGCAGTCCAGTCATCTGCCGCTCAAGCTCAACATGTCGGGTGTGATCCCGCCGATCTTTGCTTCCAGCATCATCCTGTTTCCGGCCACCCTGCTGCAGTGGTCGAGCACCTCGGAGGGCGGTTTTTCCTGGCTGCAGAACATGGCCAATGCCATCTCGCCGGGACAGCCCCTGTACGTCATGCTGTACGCGCTTGCGATCGTGTTCTTCTGTTTCTTTTATACCGCGATCGTGTTTGATTCGCGGGAAACGGCGGATAACCTGAAGCGTTCCGGGGCCTTTATCCCGGGGATTCGCCCGGGGGACCAGACGGCACGCTACATCGACGGGGTGCTGACGCGGCTGACCGCGGTGGGTGCGATCTACATCACGCTGGTCTGCCTGTTGCCCGAGTTCCTGATTCTCAAGTACAGTGTGCCGTTTTACTTCGGCGGAACCTCGCTGCTGATCATTGTGGTCGTCGTCATGGATTTCATGGCACAGGTGCAGGCGCACCTGATGTCGCACCAGTACGAGGGGTTGATGAAGAAGGCAAACCTGAAGGGTTACGGCCGTGCAGGGACTTTGCGTTAAGCCAGGGTGAGAGAGCGATGAAAGTACGGGCATCTGTAAAGAGAATGTGCAGGAACTGCAGGATCGTTCGCCGCAACGGGGTGGTGCGCGTGATATGCAAGGACCCCCGGCACAAGCAACGGCAAGGTTAATGCCGGGCATTGGAGAAGGTATGAACCTGAGTTGTCTGGCTGATACAATCCGCTGTTCGCGAACAGCGGGAGACTTTTGAGGAAACATTAAATGGCACGTATTTCCGGGATCAATGTACCGGTGCACAAGCATGCGGAGATCGCCCTGACGGCGATATACGGCATCGGGCGTTCGCGTTCCCGCAAGATCTGCGCTGCAGCAGGGGTCAAGACCAGTACCAAGATCAAGGACTTGAGTGAGGATGAGGTCAGCCGCTTGCGCACGGAAGTGGCCAAGTACCGGGTAGAAGGTGACTTGCGTCGTGAAGTTACGGTGAATATCAAACGGCTGATGGATCTTGGCACCTACCGAGGAATCCGGCATCGCCGCGGGCTGCCGTTGCACGGACAACGGACCCGTACCAATGCCCGCACCCGCAAGGGTCCAAGGCGCCCGGTCAAGAGATAACCAAGCATATATCGGATTACTATGGCAAAAACAGCACCACGCACCCGAAAGAAGGCGAAACGCGTCGTGACCGACGGGGTTGCGCACATTCACGCATCCTTCAACAACACGATCGTGACGATTACGGACCGCCAGGGGAACGCACTAGCCTGGGCCACCTCGGGGGGCTCGGGATTTCGCGGTTCACGCAAAAGTACACCGTTTGCCGCACAAACGGCGGCCCAGCGCGCCGGTCAGGCTGCACAGGAATACGGCCTGAAATACCTGGAGATCAAGATCAAGGGTCCCGGCCCGGGACGTGAGTCGGCCGTACGCGCATTGAATGCCATGGGGTACAAGATCACCAACATCAATGACGTGACACCGATCCCGCACAACGGCTGTCGCCCGCCGAAGCGTCGTCGAGTATAGGGTAAGCAGAGATGGCACGTTACTTAGGACCCAAATGCAAAATCAGCCGTCGCGAAGGCACGGACCTCATGCTGAAGAGCCGCGCTCGCCCGCTGGATTCAAAATGCAAGATTGACAAGCTGCCCGGCCAGCACGGCGACAAGCGAGGCCGGGTATCCAACTACGGGATGCAATTGCGCGAGAAGCAGAAGCTGCGTCGCATCTACGGAGTGCTCGAGCGCCAGTTCAGGAACTACTACAAGAAGGCATCGCGCCTCAAGGGTTCCACCGGTGAAAACCTGCTGAAGATTCTCGAGTGCCGGCTGGACAACGTGGTCTACCGCATGGGCTTCGGGGTCACGCGGGCCGAGTGCCGACAGCTCGTTAGTCACAAGGCGATCGAGGTGAACGGGGTGGCCGTGAGCATCCCGTCCTATCACGTGTCCCCAGAGGACGTGATTTCGGTGCGCGAGAAGTCGAGGAAACAATTGCGGATCCAGGATGCACTGAATGCAGCCGAACAGATCGGATTGCCCGACTGGGTGGAGGTCGATATCAAGAAGATGCAGGGCAAGTTCAAGTCCATACCGGAGCGTGATGACTTGCCGCCGGATATCAACGAGTCTCTCGTGGTCGAGCTGTATTCCAAGTAATGAGTATTTAAGGGGTTAGCGGAAATGGGTGCAAATGAGTTGCTGAAGCCAAGAGTGATCGATGTTCATCTGGTTGATGAATGTCGTGCGAAAGTCGTGCTGGAGCCACTGGACCGTGGTTTCGGGCACACGCTTGGCAATGCGTTGAGACGGATTCTGCTGTCATCCATACCGGGATGTGCCGTCGTGGAAGTGCAGATCGATGGTGTTTTGCACGAGTACACGGCGATCGAGGGCGTGCAGGAGGATGTCGTAGACATACTGCTGAACCTGAAAGGCATCGCAGTGGTGATGCACGAGAGATCGGAAGCCACCCTTACCCTGAACAAGGAGGGGCCGGGTGTGGCCACGGCTGGGGACATCGAGGTGGACCACGACGTGGAAATCATGAACAAGGATCATGTCATTGCCCACCTGACGGAGCGTGGATCATTGAACATGACCCTGAAAGTCGCCAAGGGCCGCGGATACCAGCCGGCTGCACAGCGCCGCAATGACGAGGAGCGTGCGATCGGTTCCCTGCTGCTTGATGCGAGTTTCAGCCCGGTGCGCAGGGTGGCCTATTCTGTTGAAAGTGCGCGTGTGGAACAACGCACGGACCTGGACAAGCTGATCTTCGACCTGGAGACAAACGGCACGGTCAACCCAGAGGAGACCATCCGCAAGGCTGCGGGCGTGCTCCAGCAGCAGCTCTCCGTGTTTGTTGACCTGCAGGGTGATGAGCAGGTGGAGCCTGACGAGGCCGAGCCCGAAATCGATCCGATCCTGGTGCGTCCGGTCGATGATCTGGAACTGACGGTCCGTTCTGCCAACTGCCTGAAGGCGGAGAAAATCTATTACATCGGCGACCTGATCCAGCGCACCGAAGTGGAATTGCTGAAAACCCCGAATCTGGGCAAGAAATCCCTCACGGAAATCAAGGACGTGCTGGGTACGCACGGCCTGTCACTGGGGATGCGCCTGGAAAACTGGCCGCCGGCCAACTTGCGTGAAGACCGCAAGGTGCTGGTCTGAATACAATTAACCGGGAAAGAGCATGAGGCACCGCCAGTCAGGACGTCGGCTAAACCGAAACAGCCCGCATCGCAAGGCGATGATGAGCAACATGGCCACTTCGCTGTTCTCGCACGAAGTCATTCGCACCACCTTGCCCAAGGCAAAGGAGCTGCGCCGCTATGCCGAACCGCTGATTACGCTGGCGAAAGAAGACAGTGTCGCAAGGCGACGTCAGGCATTCTCGAAGTTGCGCGACAAGGCCAGTGTGGGCAAGCTCTTCTCCGAGCTCGGGCCCCGTTACAAGACGCGACCGGGTGGCTATCTGCGCATCCTGAAATGCGGCTTTCGCCGGGGTGACAACGCACCCATGGCGCTGGTGGAGTTGGTCGATCGGCCCGTTGAGGACGAGTAGTCCACCACACCATCGAGACGTGCAAGCCGGGAACTACCGTCCCGGTCTTCAATTGCCATGAGGCCGATCGTACTCGCAACAGACTACGGGACCTCCGGTGCCTATGTGGGCCAACTCAAGTCTGCTATCTACACGGTCGCACCCGGGGCAACGATCATTGATCTAACCCATGAGCTGCCCGAATTCAATCCCAGGGCTTCGGCCTATCTGCTTGCAAGTTTCCTGGAGTACGTTCCACCGGAGTCCGTGATCGTAGGTGTAGTGGATCCCGGTGTGGGGTCCGCCAGACTGCCGGTCGTCCTTGAAGGGGATGGCTACGCCTTCACCGGGCCGGACAATGGCCTGTTCTCGATTGTATCCAGGAAGCTGTCCAAAGCCCGCTGGTCCGAGATTTTATTGTCCAGTGAGCCCGCATCGAATACGTTCCATGGGCATGACATCTTCGCACCGGTAGCTGCAAAGATTGCCTCGGGTTTAACTCCTAGGCTCGCGCCTGTACCTGCCGAGGACCGGACCGGGATTCAGTGGCCCGATGATCTTCACGAAATCGTACTGGTCGATCATTTTGGCAACGGAGTGACCGGCATCCGGTACCGGCTGTCCGATCAGGACCGGATACTGAAAGTCCATGGAGAGGAGATCCGGTATGCACAGGCTTTTCATTGCGTGGGACCGGGAGAAAGCCTCTGGTACGGCAATTCGAACGGCCTCATCGAGGTGGCTGTACGGGAAGGGTCCGCTGCCGAAAGGTTCAACCTCGGGGTAGGGGAGCCGGTGGACTTTGGTGCTGAAGACTGAAGAGAAAATCAGGCCGAGCGTTCTTCCTGCAGGGTCTTGATATTCAGGAATGGACTTAAATATTGTCCTGTAAATGACTGTTTTGAAAGGGCTACATCTTCGGGTGTGCCCTCGGCGATCACCTGTCCACCCCGGCTACCCCCTTCGGGGCCAAGGTCAATGATCCAGTCGGCGGTCTTGATGACATCAAGATTGTGCTCGATCACGATGACGGTATTTCCCTGGTCGCGCAGGTAGTGCAGCACTTTCAGCAATTGCTCGACATCATGGAAATGAAGGCCCGTGGTGGGCTCATCCAGGATGTACAGGGTTTTCCCGGTGCTGCGCTTGGATAATTCGCGAGACAGTTTCACGCGCTGGGCCTCTCCACCCGACAGCGTCGTGGCACTTTGCCCCAGGGTGACGTACGACAGCCCGACATCCATGAGCGTCTGCAGCCTGCGCTTGACCACGGGGATGGCCTCGAAAAAGTCGTATGCCGCCTCCACGGTCATTTGCAGCACTTGGTGGATGTTCTTGCCCTTGTAGTGGATTTCCAGGGTTTCACGGTTATAGCGTTTTCCCTGGCACACATCGCACGGCACGTAGACATCCGGCAGGAAATGCATTTCCACCCGGATGACCCCATCGCCCCTGCAGGCCTCACAGCGTCCTCCTTTCACGTTAAAACTGAACCGGCCCGGCGTGTAGCCGCGTGAGCGCGCTTCTGGAATGTTCGCGAACAATTCGCGTATCGGCGTGAACAGGCCGGTGTACGTGGCCGGGTTGGAACGGGGCGTGCGCCCGATGGGGTTCTGGTCGATGTCGACGACCTTGTCGATCTGCTCGAGTCCGGTGATTTCCCTGCACGGTGCAGCAGCGGTCCCGGAGTTATGCAGGTAGCGCATGCAGTACCTGTACAGGGTGTCGTTCACCAGGGTGGATTTTCCAGAACCGGACACACCGGTGACCACCGTCATCAATCCCAGTGGAATGTTCACCGTGATGTTCTTCAGGTTGTTTCCCCGCGCCTTGATGATGCGGATGGTTTTGCCTTGTTGGAGGGGGAGGCGGATCTGCGGCACGGGGATCGCGCGTTTCCCGGACAGGTACTGCCCGGTCAGCGAAGCCGCATTTTTTTCAATCTCGGGGGGCGCACCCTGGGCCACCAGCCTGCCGCCGTGGATGCCGGCTCCCGGACCCATGTCGATGACGTGGTCGGCACTTCGTATGGCTTCTTCATCGTGCTCGACCACGATCACGGTGTTGCCGAGATCACGCAGTGAACTCAGCGTTGCAATCAGGCGTTTGTTGTCACGCTGATGCAGGCCGATCGAGGGCTCATCGAGGATGTACATCACGCCGACTAGCCCTGAGCCGATCTGGCTGGCCAGGCGGATTCTTTGCAGCTCACCGCCTGACAGTGTTTCTGCCGTGCGGTCCAGCGCCAGGTAGTCCAGCCCGACGTTCACCAGGAACTTGAGCCGTTCACCGATCTCGTTGATGATTTTCTCTCCGACTGCCACCAGGTGGCCGGAAAGCTTGAGCCCGTCAAAAAAACCGAGCGCCTGCTCTGTCGACCAGGAGGTGATGGTCGGCAGGTTGTGGTTGTTGATGAACACGTGGCGGGCTTCCGTATTGAGCCGGTCCCCGTCGCATGACTGGCACACCTGTGTGGTCAGGTACTTGCTGAGTTCCTCGCGAACCGCGCTCGATGCGGTTTCATTGAAGCGCCGCTCCATGTTCGGAATGATGCCCTCGAAGGCATGCCTGCGCTGGTAGCTCCTGTTTTTCTCACTGGTGTACCTGAACTGGATCTCCTCGTCCTCGCTGCCGTACAGGATGATGTCCTGGACTGTCTCATCCAGCGTGTGCCAGGGGGCCTCGATGTCGAACCGGTAATGCTTGGCGAGCGAACGGATCAGGTTGAAGTAGTACGGGTTGCGCCGGTCCCAGCCGCGGATCGCCCCGCCAGCCAGGCTGAGCTGCTGGCTGATCACCACCAGTTCGGGGTCAAAATATTCCTCGACGCCCAGACCGTCGCAGGCCGAGCATGCACCCACCGGGTTGTTGAAGGAAAAAAGCCGCGGCTCAAGCTCGTTCAGGCTGTAGCCGCATTTCGGGCAGGCAAATTTCGCGGAGAACACCAGTCCCTCTTCGTGCGGGTCATCCATGGACTGGATGATGGCAATGTTGTCGGCAAGTCGCAGGGCGGTCTCGAAGGATTCCGCCAGTCGAAGCCGCATGCCTGGTCGGACCTTGAAGCGGTCGACGATGACCTCGATCGTGTGTTTGCGCCTTAAACTGAGCTTGGGCGGTGCGTCCAGTTCGTACACCTCATTATCGATTCGTGCCCGGATAAAGCCCTGCGTGCGCAGCTTGGCCAGCACCTGCTGGTGCTCCCCCTTGCGGTTTTGTATCACCGGGGCCAGCAGCATCAGTCTTTTGCCGTCTTCCAGAGACAGCACCTTGTCCACCATCTGGCTGATCGTTTGCGTGTGCAGGTCGATGTGGTGTGTCGGGCAGCGCGGTGTGCCGGCGCGTGCGTAAAGCAGGCGAAGGTAGTCGTAGATTTCGGTGATGGTGCCGACGGTGGAGCGCGGGTTGTGCGCACTTGCTTTTTGTTCAATCGAGATCGCAGGAGACAGTCCGTCGATGGAATCCACGTCCGGCTTCTCTAGGCGCGCGAGGAATTGGCGTGCATAGGCCGACAGGGACTCGACATAGCGGCGCTGGCCTTCTGCAAAAATCGTATCGAACGCCAGCGATGATTTTCCCGAGCCGGACAGGCCGGTGATCACGATCAGCTTGTCCCTGGGGAGATCGAGGTCGATGTCCTGGAGGTTGTGCGTGCGGGCACCCCGGATCGTGATTTTTTTCATGCGTTCAATTTTGTCTGGGCAATCGAACTAGTATACGTGTTTCGCCGCCCCGGGTGCCAAGCCCGGGCCTTCGGGAATTGCTGTACCTATGGGGCGGGGATCGCTGCAATCCGTGTGTTCTGTCTCAGAATTACGTAAAATAGCGTTGCTTAAAGCTACTAAGAGAAAACCAATGGCAAGAGGCATCAACAAAGCGATACTGATCGGTCACCTTGGACAGGACCCCGAGGTGAAATACATGCCAAGCGGCAAGGCCGTATGCAATATCAGTGTGGCTACGACCGAGTCCTGGAATGACAAGAATTCGGGCGAGAAGATCGAGAAGACCGAGTGGCACCGCGTCGTGCTGTTTTCCAGGCTGGCAGAAATTGCCGGCGAATACCTGAGAAAAGGTTCACAGGTATACGTGGAAGGTCGATTGCAAACGCGCAAGTGGCAGGACCAGAGCGGGGCAGACCGGTATTCCACGGAAATCGTTGCCAACAACATGCAAATGCTGGGTGGCAAGGGCGGGTCGTCCATGATGCAGGACGGGCCTCCATCAAACATGGAACCTGCGCAAACCGCCTCCTCCTCACCCTCTGACGATTTTGACGACGACATCCCTTTCTAGCACACCGGTTCTCGTCCGGGAGAAAGGCTGCATCCGGAACGCTTCCGGGGCGGCTCCGTACTGCATGCGCACGCATGCCGTGCAGTGTGCGCTTAACGTGCAGGAACACGGGGCAGGGTCGGTTCGATGAGCAGAAAGGTATTTGTCAAAACCCAGGGTTGCCAGATGAACGAATATGATTCGTCAAGGATGCTGGATGTCCTGCACGATACCCAGGGCTTTGAGGTCGCCGCCGATGTTTCTCAGGCCGACGTGCTGCTGCTCAACACCTGTTCCATCCGTGAGAAGGCACAGGAAAAGGTCTTTTCCCAGCTGGGACAGTGGCTGCCCCTGAAAGAAAAGAATCCCAACCTGCTGATTGGCGTGGGCGGCTGCGTGGCAAGCCAGGAAGGGGATGCCCTAGCTGCACGTGCCCGGCATGTCGATGTCGTGTTCGGACCACAGACCTTTCACCGACTGC
>VXPJ01000083.1 GCA_009839635.1 Pseudomonadota bacterium | reverse complement strand
CGGGAAGCTGGTTGTTGTAAGCCGCCTCGAATACCTCAATCTCTTTGCCGATGGGCTCGTAATAGGGTTCTTTCTCGACGAAATATTCTTCTGGCTTGAAGGACTTTGCTTTCATTGGGATAGAGGGACCTGATCCTGCGGCAGGGACTGACCCTACCGGTTCTCGGATCAGTTCGCAAGCATCTAAATTCCGTCGGCACACACAAGTCGCAGGCACGACCTGTGTGTCCAGGAGGAAACGATTCTGACGGACTTGGCTGGTTGCCTAGTCGATTATGTGGTGAACGGGTGCTTTCTCCATGTCCCAGCTGTCAGATTCCTTGTCATAGCGGGACAAGGTGAGGCAGTGCCAGTTCTCGTCGTCGAGTTTCGGATGATCACCACGGTAATAATATCCCGGCCAGCGTGTCTCCTTGCGGAACAGCGTATGGTGAGCCACAGACTGTGAAGCTATAAACCGGTGCTGGAGTTCCCATGCCCTTTGCAGTTGATGAAGGTCTTCGGCCCCAATGTGATTAAGGTCTTCCTTCAGCATATCCAACAACTCCAGACCACGAGTGAGCAAGGGCTCATTGGTCATGTAGTTGGTACTGATTCCACCCACATATTCGTCCATGATCTTTTCAAGGCGCTGGAGACCATGGATCGGGAGAATATAGCTTGGCGAGACGGTCCCCGCCACGATCTCGTTACGGCCAACCTCGTAATTTTCCAGAGGTTGGTAGATCTCTTTTTTCAGATCTTCGTACTGTTTCTCGCTGACCCGAAGTTTCTCACTGTTCATGTCATTTACGTACTTCACCGCAGCCTTGGCCGCAATTCGACCCTCGGTATAGGATCCTGACGAGAACTTGTGCGCACTGCCGCCGATTGTGTCACCTGCACCAAACAAGCCCTCAACGGTCATCATTCGGTTGTAGCCCCACTGATAGTCAGAAGGTGCAACGTCCTCGGGGCCACTGGCCCAAGCACCCGAGCAGGTCGCATGAGAGCCCATGACATAGGGTTCGGATGTTGTCAGCTCCGGGTTGATGTGCTTGGGGTCAATGTTTTGCGACGCCCAAACCACGGCTTGCCCGATAGTCATGCCGAGAAAATTCTCCCAGCCGACAGTTTCTTTATGCGGATCCTGGAAGGCCTCCTTGGTCACCATGCGGATAGGACCTCTGCCTGCTTTCAGCTCTTCAAGAAAAGCATGGTTACGTAGGCAGGTTGGGGTCGGGTGATGATCAATGTAGTCTCCTACAAGCTCCTTCGTGTGCTCATACCACTTGGACTCGTATTCCTCGCCATACGCATTCTCTGTGTACGTTTTGAGGTGCAAGAAGTAGGCTCCGACAGGACCATAGCCGTCCTTGAACCGGGCAAGAACGATCCGATTCTCCATCTGTGTCATCTTGGCACCGACAAGTATGGGTAGTGCGTAGGCCGAGGCACTGCTCCAGGGAGCATACCAAGTGCGCCCCATGCCTTCTCCCACAGAACGTGGCTTGTAGATGTGCGAAGCACCACCGGCACAAACGATCACTGCCTTGGCACGAAATACATGAAAATCCCCGGTACGGACATTGAAGCCGACAGCACCCGCTACCCGGTTTGATTTCGCCTCGTCCATCAGCAGGTGGGTCACCATGATCCGGTTATAGACTTCATCCGCCGCCTTGCGTGCAGCCTCGGCGACAATCGGCTTGTAGCTTTCGCCGTGAATCATGATTTGCCATTTGCCCTCACGCTGATAGCGGCCCGTTTCCGGGTCCCGCATCATGGGAAGACCCCATTCTTCAAACTTGTGCACTGCAGAATCAACATGCCGGGCGATGTCGTAGCCCAGGTCCTCCCGGACAAGCCCCATGAGGTCATTGCGCGCATAGCGCACATGGTCCTCCGGTTGATTTTCGTTCCACTGCATGCCCATGTAGCAGTTGATTGCATACAGGCCCTGTGCCACCGCACCACTGCGCTCAATATTGGCTTTTTCGACACAGACCACCTTGAGGTCACGCCCCCAGTATTTGGATTCGTACGTGGCACCACAGCCGGCCATGCCACCACCTACAACGAGCACGTCGCAATCTTCAAAAACCGTTTTTCTTCGATTAAACCACCCCACTAGACTGCTCCTTTCCACGTAGGTAGCCCGCCGTCGATGTTGAGGGCATCCGGTTCGTGAGCGAGTTCCTGTGATTGCATCGCTTCTGCACTGGGCGTCTCCAGGTCCGCCGGCGACGGAATAGTCCCCCACTTGGTCGTCCGTATCGGCGAGACAAAATTCTTTTCGCGTCCGTCACGGAACAGAATCTTCCAGGAGATCGTGCCTTTTTCTTCCTCACGAAGCGCTCTCACGCTGTGACCGAGAGGTGCGAAGTCAGCGTATCCACGTGCATCAATCGCGTTTTGCGGGCAAGCCTTTACACAGGAGTAACACTCCCAGCACATGTTGGGCTCGATATTGTAGGCACGACGATAGGTCTTATCGATGTGCATGATGTCCGAAGGACAGACATCCACGCAGTGACCACAACCATCGCAGCGAGTCATATAAACGAAAGTGGGCATGCTATTCTGTCATCTCCTGTTGTTGGGTAATGATTATTTTCTTGAGGATCAAATGATGGCCTGACCAGGTATTGACCAGGCTGATTTAGTAATTCGTTGGCAGTCCGCGCGCCGAACCGAATGTTTCAGGCTTGTCCGCCGGTGCCGGCAAATTGCTTCTTGAGCCAGCGGCCTCTGCAACCCTTTTCTGCAAGGCAGCGGAGGGTTTGAAGAACATGTGCGCAAACTTGGACCAGGGAATGGAACCAAAGAGTATAGTGGTCGCAAGCACATATAACCCGAAAAACAACCACCCGATGATCGACGTCGGCAGCCATGACCACAACAAGGCCAGTGTTGTACTCGCAACCAGTGAGAGTATGAACAGGTCAGCCTGCACAATGCGAAACGGCGAATAGCCCTCGGCCGTAACATCGACCCGAATGAAGAACCAGAACCAGTAGCCGCCGATACAGACCATCAGCGCCCCGAGGTTCCACAGCAACGGCCACAGTACCGGTGTCGGACTGGCGGGGGTTGGATACCCGAATACCATGATGGTGGTGGCAACGAGATAAATGACGAAGCCGTACATCGTCAGCAGATGGGCGATCCTGCGCCGGGTGGAACAAAATTCCGATGACGTCAGTACCTCACTTGCCATGGTTTGAACCGCCATGGCCATGACTTCTCCACTGCCAACCTGCCTTGTCCCCTTGCTTTTCGACTTTTCCCAGTCTTCAAAAAAGTACTTGGCACTTTTTTTGTGTATGACATCGATCAGTGTGCCTGCCACGACCAGGATAAACATGACTACGACGTAGACTTGTGCCACGACGCTGGGGATGTGGGTCGAAAGCTCAGCAAAGGGATTGCCGGTGAACATATTCTAGGGTCCAGGCTGTTTTTGTAACGCTCAAGTGTGATGGCGATACGGTGATGATTCAACCAAAATATAGTTATGGTAGTTTAAAGCGGCCTTATACCATTTCGGAAGTTTTGCGGGTGCGAAAAAAGCATGATCTTGAGCAAAGTCAGCGGTCTGGTTTTTCTGCCCGGCAACTGCGTTTCTTAGCTATTGATGCAACTGCTTCTCAATCACATCCCAGGGTCTGTCCTTGTTGCATCGCTTGCTACGGTCAATGCTCGTACGTGCTTGAAAACGACACGCCGTCAGCACCGGTATACATCCCGCCCAAACATGGCCCGGCGCATCCACTTCCGGGGCTTGGTGGCATAGCAGGGGCCTGCCTCAGTTGGCAGCCTAATTGGTTTAACGATATAGTCATCGGCTTAATGACTTCCATCTTTGACTCCTAAAGTATCATGCAACCTGCTTGGCTAATCGAGGAGGATGCTGTGCCTCATCCTTTGGCTGGGACCACCATGCTGGGGTCGGAGATCATCATGCATGTACTTGCCCAAGAAGGCACCGAGGTCATATTCGGTTACAGCGGCGGCGCTATCCTCCCGACTTATGATGCAGTGTTCCGCTTCAATGCGGAAACCGATGAATCCATGCCGCTGATTGTTCCTGCCAATGAACAGGGTGCCGGTTTCATGGCATCAGGGTACGCACGTGCCAGCGGCAAGGTGGGTGTTGTGATGGTGACCTCGGGCCCCGGGGCTACCAATACGGTCACTCCGGTACGCGACTGCATGGCCGACTCCGTTCCCATCGTGGTGATCAGCGGTCAGGTGCCGACGCCAGCGATTGGCAGTGATGGCTTTCAGGAGGCTCCCGTAGCCAACATCATGGGCGCGGTGGCAAAGCATATTTTTCTGGTCACTGATCCCGAGAAGCTTGAAGCGACGGTTCGCACGGCATTTGAAATTGCGCGCACCGGGCGCCCAGGGCCCGTTGTGATCGATATTCCCAAGGATGTACAAAACTGGGAGGGTGTATTTCGTGGCAAGGGGAAATTGCTGATTCGGGGCTACCGTGAGCGCATCTCCGAAGTGGCCGAAAATTTGTTGTCGGACGAGAAATGCGGTCTTTTGTTTGATGCCCTTGAGAAATCAGAACGGCCGCTGCTCTATGCCGGTGGGGGTGTGATCAACGGGAATGCAGTCAATGAGATTCGAGCATTTGCGGATCAATTCAAGATCCCGGTGGTGACAACGCTGATGGGGATCGGCACCTACGACACGACGCGAGAGCGGTCCCTGCACATGCTCGGCATGCATGGCACTGCGTTTGCGAACTACGCTGTCGAAGACTGTGATTTGCTGATTGCCATCGGTGCGCGTTTTGATGACCGTGTGGCCGCCGTGCCGGACAAGTTTGCCCCTCAGGCAAGGTTTATCGCCCATCTCGATGTCGATCCTTCCGAGATACACAAGGTAAAAGCAGTGGATTGGTACCATGTTGGTCTGTTGCCGCAGGCGACGAAAAAACTGCTGGATTACGGGACCCGTACACGCAAATTCACCAAGGACTACACGGCCTGGGATACACACATCGCGGAGCTGAAAAGCACGTACGCCATGAACTATGACAGGCAAAGTACGCTGATCCAGCCCTATGCCGTGATCGAGGAAATCAACCGCTACACGGAAGGCAGGGCGATCATTAGTACGGGCGTCGGGCAGCACCAGATGTGGGCCGCGCAGTATTTTGATTTCAGGTCCCCGCGCCTGTGGTTGACCTCGGGCAGCATGGGCACGATGGGTTTTGGCCTGCCGGCAGCGATCGGTGCCCAGTTTGCGCAGCCGGACCGTGTGGTGATTGACATCGATGGAGATGCCAGCATCCGCATGAACTTGGGTGAGCTTGAGACGGTAACGACCTACGAGCTGCCGATCAAGATCGTGGTGCTGAATAACCTCGGTGACGGCATGGTGAAACAGTGGCAGAAACTGTTCTTCAAGGGCAGATTGTCTGCCAGCGACAAGTCTTTGCACAAAAAGGATTTCATCAGGGCAGCACGGGCGGATGGCTATGAGTATGCGGTGCGGTTGGAAAGAAATGCAGATCTCCAGCCAGTCATCAAGGAATTTATGGAATTCAAAGGCCCCGCCTTCCTGGAAGTCATGATCGACCCCGATGCCGGGGTTTACCCCATGGTCGGACCAGGAATGAGTTACGATCAGATGATCACGGGTGACTACATTCCCTCGCGGGACCAGGCAGAGGATGACTCGAAAACGGATGTCGATGCATCGGAGATGTTCTAGGCAGGCCTGCCAGGTCAGGGCCGTACAACCCAGCCCCCAGATTCATTGCTGGTGTTGCCCTCGGCCCACCGTGTACGTACCGCAGTCATGAACAGATTTGCCATACAGGTCCGTGGCCTGCTGGCCTTGGGCTGTATCGTTTTAATTTCTTCTTGTGCAGCGTTCTTGCTGAACGGGCATCTGAGTCACGGCTACTATATTTCTCCAGACAAGACGTTCAGATGCAAGTTGCCGGGGGGTGCATTGAGCAGGCAACTTCACATCTGGGATCAAAGAAGTGCATCCGGAGCGACGGTCACGTTCATGCTTGGTTCCCGCCTGCTATGGCGTGTGGATCATCTGCATCTGAGCCGGCTCAAGCTGAAAGACCTGGACAAGGACAAGGAGAGGAGGGTACAGCTTGAGAGAGGCAAAGAGCACTACTTCAGATACTACCTGCTGCCCAATTTGGGTCCTGCAGAAATCAAGTGGGAACGCTATGAGCGTGCAGGTGAAACAGAAGTGCTGATTGCCCACACATACCTGAAATCGGACGGCATGGAAGGTATTCGCGAACTGCTGTTTTCAGTGGATGGCGTTTACCTGAACGTGCTGCACCATGCCCAGGGCATTTCCGAAAATCTGGAAAACATTATCCCTGGATCCCTTGCCCTGTATAAAGGCTGTGAATTTGAATAGCAACTGCCGACCCTGAATCATGGATCCGAAAATCAGACCGGCAGATTTACTCAGATCTGAAATTCGGTATCCAATTTTTTCGGTACTGGGACATTCCTGAGCCGAACGTAGTCGGGCAGGCCATTTCTGTAAGGCGGGTAGGCTTCGCCCCGGATCAAGGGAGCAAGATAAGTGCGGCACCGCTGTGTGATGCCAAAGCCGTCCTTGGTGATGAAATTCCGCGGCATCATTTTTTCCCGGTTGGCTACCCTTGCTAGTGAGGTGCTGCCGATTTTCCACCGGTACGGCTTGTTCGAGGTCCGCACGATGACCGGCAGGACTGCGGTCTTACCCTGTAATGCAAATTGCACGGCAGCCTTGCCCATGGCATAGGCCTGCTCGACATCCGTCTTGGAGGCAATGTGCCGGGCTGCCCGCTGCAAATAGTCTGCCACGGCCCAGTGATACTTGTAGCCATGCGCCTGCTTGATCATGTCTGCAACGACCGGCGCGACCCCGCCCAGTTGCTTGTGGCCGAACGCGTCTGTGCTGCCCGCATCTGCCAAGAATTTGCCACTTTTAAACCGTGCACCCTCGGAAACGCAGACCACACAGTAACCGTATTGGTCCACGCATTTTTTGACCCGACTCAGGAACCGTTTCCGTTCAAAGGCAATTTCAGGGAACAGTATTATGTGGGGCGCATCCCCTTCGCCCTCCCTTGCAAGCCCGCTTGCCGCTGCAATCCACCCGGCATGGCGTCCCATGACCTCCATAACGAACACTTTGGTCGAGGTTTCAGCCATGGATTTCACATCGAAGGCCGCTTCCCTGATCGAGACGGCCACGTACTTCGCCACCGACCCGAATCCGGGACAGTTGTCGGTTACGGGCAGGTCATTGTCGACGGTCTTGGGGATGCCGATGCACAGGATCGGGTAGCCCATTTTTCTGCTGAGCTGTGAGACCTTTTGCGAGGTATCCTGCGAGTCTCCGCCACCGTTGTAAAAGAAATAGCCGATGTCGTGAGCCCTGAAAACCTCCATCAGGCGCTCGTACTGGGCACGGTTTTCCTCGATACTTTTCAGCTTGTACCTGCAGGAGCCGAAGGCCCCGGAAGGAGTGTGTCTCAGTGCGGCAATCGCACGGGCGGACTCCCTGGAGGTGTCGATCAAGTCTTCCGTCAATGCCCCGAGGATTCCGTTGCGACCGGCGTACACCTTACCGATCCTGCCCTTGTGCTTGCGTGCGGTCTCGATCACTCCACACGCCGTAGCATTGATTACCGCGGTTACGCCGCCTGATTGCGCATAAAATGCATTGCGTTTTTCCATACCATCCTCTGTTTCAATCGTTCAGGTGTTTGGACCGGAATTTCCCGGGCAGGCGCCGTAGCGCATGCTGTCGTGACCAGTCCACTAGATTTCTTCCGGACCCACTCTCTATTGGCTATCCATTTTTTCAAAGAAGCCGCGTTCATCCTCTGTATAATCCGGGCCGGAGTTCATGGCTTGTCTGGGGGTGTCGCTCGGTTTTGTGCCAAGTGTATCGGAATCTGCAGGCAGGTGTGGCGCCGGTTCTGATTGCACGGCCCCGGATCAAAGGAGAAAACAATGCGCATCATCTTATTGGGTGGCCCAGGTGCGGGCAAAGGTACTCAGGCGAACTACATTGCAGAAAAATACGGGATTCCGCAAATATCCACGGGGGATATGCTGCGGGCAGCAGTGAAAGCAGGTACGCCCCTGGGTCTCGAAGCCCGCAAAATCATGGAGGCAGGCGGTCTGGTCTCCGATGAAACCATCCTTGCGTTGATCAGGGACCGGATTGCACAAGAGGATTGCGCGAATGGATTTCTGTTTGACGGCTTTCCCCGAACAATTGTCCAGGCGGAAAGCCTGAAGGAGCAAGGTGTCGGGATTGACTGCGTGGTCGAGATTAATGTCAGCGATGAAGAAATTGTCCGGCGCATGAGTGGGCGACGCGTGCACCCGGCGTCAGGGCGCACCTATCACGTGCTTTTCAACCCGCCCCGTGTCGAAGGCAGAGATGATGTCACAGGCGAGGAACTAGTGCAGCGCAAGGACGATGAGGAACAGACCGTGCGCGAGCGCCTGAAGGTATACCATCAGCAAACCAAGCCGCTGATTGGCTACTACTCCGGTTGGGCTGAACAAGGGGACACCGATGCACCAGTCTACCTCCGGATTGAGGGCGTAGGGTCAGTAGAGAAAATCCGGGACCGGATATTTGCCGCTCTGGCGTCGTGAAGGCTTTGCACCCCGGAACGTTTTGCAGGCCGCACCGTGGTGTTGCCGGCCGTTTTACCGGATGTCCTTGAGAAGTTTCAGGATGCCTGTGCGGCGGTGCCGTTGGCTTTTTGCTGCGGGGCACGATGCTCGGAGACCTCCCACTGTCCGGCGCTGACTGACATGTGCAGGCAGGACGCACCACCCCGGGTGCGGGATTTTCCAGCAGCCCCCGGGTTCAGTACCCAGGGCCTTGCCTCCTGGTCGCAAACCAGCATGTGGCTGTGTCCGTAAACAATGGCAGTGGAATCCGCGAAGTGTTGCCGCATTTCTGCATGTCGCCGACCAGGCATGCCGTATGCATCTCCGTGCATCAGCACGATGCTGCCACCCGGCAGCTTGATTTCGGCAAGCTTGCCGATACCCATGAGTTCCTGGTGCTCCTGTGCGGGCCATTTCTCGGTACAGTCGTTGTTGCCCTGCACAGCAATGACGTTTTCACAGATTTCCCTCAGCTGGTGCAGTACACGACTGGAGCCAATGTCCCCGGCATGCAGGATCAGGTCGCAGCCCTTGAGCTGGTTGCATATATCCGGGTCAATGTACCCGTGGGTGTCTGAAACGACACCGACCTGCAGGCGCTTGCAGTGGGTAAAGTCATGATGGGTGTCCGGGGCTACAGGGCGGGTCACGGTGGCAGTTGCGGGCATGGGGATGTCTTGGGGGTGTCACATGGTTTACGGGCCGACAAAATACTGGAACCTGGTCCGGGGTGCAAGCCGGTGTTCCCGATGACCTATTGTCTGCCAAAGCCTTTTGGGTTATGTATCTTCATCATGAGCGAAGTACGGACGCATTCACGGCATGTCATTTGAAGTTCGGCTGGCAACCTCCGGGAAACGCTTTCATGCAGAAGCGCATGAATCGATCCTTGATGCGGCCATCCGTGCAGGAATTCCCCTCAACTACGGCTGCAGCAACGGCAATTGCGGCCTGTGCAAGGCGAAAATCGTGAGTGGCAACACCAAGCTGCTGCGTACCCATGACTTTGTGATTCGGGAAGCCGAGAAAATCCAGGGTCATGCCCTGATGTGTTCGAATGCCTGCCAGAGTGATGTGGTAATTGACGCGGAGATTGCAGAGGTTCCTGACGATATCCCGGTGCAGGCGCTACGTGTCAAGGTGCGAAAAATTGACCGTATCAGCGATGATCTTGTGATCATTACTGCCCAGGTTCCACGCAGCATTCGCCTGAGATTTCTGGCAGGCCAGTACATGCAGGTAACGGATGCCCAACAGGAGTCTCATCACTATGCCATCGCCAGTTGTCCGTGCGATGCGAAAAGACTCGAATTTCATGTGCGCAAACAGGAAGGCGATCCGTTTTCCGATACGGTATTCAACCGCTTGAGCGTAGGGGCATGGCTGGACATACACGGACCCTACGGGGACTTCATAATCGATGAGTCCAAAGACAACCCGCTGGTGATGATCGCCTTCGACACCGGTTTTGCGGCAGTCAAGAGTCTGATGGAACACGTCACGGATCAGGACAGCGAGCGCCCAATCTACCTGTACTGGCTGGGGTGTGGGGCAGAAGGGCTGTACATGCATAATCTTTGCCGCTCATGGGCCGATGCCCTGGACCAGTTGACATATGTTCCCATTCATCTGCAGGAAAATATTGTCGATGACCGGTACGAAGGGCTGCTGGGCATAGAGGAAAAACTGTCTTTGGCCCTGCAGCAGATCGAACATCTCGAGGATGCGGATGTGTTCACGGCTTTGCCAGATCTGATCACCAAGCTTGTCCGTCAGTTGCTCATGCAAAAGGGGTTCCAGTCCCGCCAGCTTCATCATGAGCCGATTCGAGGGAATCCCGATCTGAAATGCATACATCCCGAGGCTGGAGCATGACGGACTGCAAATGCAGCTTTGCAGCGACCATGATCCGGGAAGACTATGCCTGTGAGAAGGCGCACATGGTAACCCGGCGGTCGGGTCCGGATATTGCCTGTAGTTCAGAGGATGCGAGTCGCTTGTGCAGGGATGTGCTGGAAAGGTTCAAGCAAGTGGGCCTGCCCGCATTCGATGCCGAAGATGATCTGCTGAAAACACCGTACAGTGTGTATGTCAAAATCCAGTACGGAGGACTGCTGGGGCTGACCCGAGATGTGATGCATACGTCTACAGGACATGTTGAAAACATTTTCCAGTCGGTCACTCAGGCCGTGAAGCACTATCACTCTCTTGAGGAGATCCCCTGCCAAAACTATGTGCAGAGCATGAAGAAATTTAAAGTCGGGCGTAAAAGAAGATAAAATACACACCAAACTGGCGGAGGGACCCCTGATGGGCCACCACACAATAATTTCAACGGAAGATCTGTCTCGAAACCTGGATCAGGAAAACTGGTTTATCTTTGATTGCAGGTACCTCCTCAAGGAACCTGAAGGCGGTCTGAACAAGTTCAGAAAGGGTCATATCCCCGGCGCGCAGTATGCAGACATGGATCGAGACCTGTCTTCCCCAATGTCACATACATCAGGGCGTCACCCGTTGCCAAGTGCAGACAGTTTCGTGGAGAAGCTGTGTGTGTGGGGCGTGCAGAATGATTCCCAGGTAGTTTGTTACGATGATCTCTCAGGTGCCTTTGCCGCGCGCATGTGGTGGTTGCTCAACTGGGTCGGCCATAAAAACGTCGCAGTGCTGGATGGTGGAATCAAGAAGTGGATGGCTGAGGGGCGAGTGCTTGAGACGGTGACCCGGGACAGACCGCGCAGTTCATTTGTCGGCCAGGCCGATGCGGCGATGTGGGTGGATATAGAATTTGTACAGCAACAGCTTGAACAGGAGGAAATCCGCTTGCTGGATGCCCGGTCCGGCGAAAGATTCACCGGCAAGGACCGGAAAACCGACCCAGTGCCCGGGCATGTGCCTGGGGCCACCAGCTGCCCCTTTGCAGGTAATCTCGACCAAGAGAAGGTGTTTTTGACTGCCGCTGAGTTGATGCGCCGCTATGAGCCCTGGTTCTCAGAACGTCAGCCGGAGCAGATTATCAACATGTGTGGTTCGGGCGTTACGGCCTGCCACAACATCCTTGCAACGAGGATTGCAGGGCTTCCCTGGACACGACTGTATGTCGGCTCATGGAGCGAGTGGATAAAAGACCCCGCACGACCTGTCGCGACTGGAGACTAGTGGCTTCTCTGGATGAGGTGATCGTTTGAAATTTTGTAGCAGTTGTGGTTCTGCAGATATTTCGTTAACCGTACCCGATGGCGACAACAGGCCGCGTTTCGTGTGCACGTCCTGTCAGGAAATTTTTTATCACAACCCGAAAATTGTTGCCGGGTGTATCGCAGAGTGGCAGGGCCGCATCCTGATGTGCAAGCGGGCTATCGAACCACGCTATGGGAAGTGGACATTGCCGGCGGGCTTTATGGAGAATCAGGAAACCACTCTTGAGGCCGCTGCACGTGAAACGCATGAAGAGGCCAAGGCGGAAGTGGTGAATCTGAGCCTGTACAGCCTCTACAACCTTCCCCATATCAACCAAGTGTATCTGATATTCCGCGGTGTCCTGGTAGAAGGGCGTGCAAGCCCGGGTGCGGAGAGTCTGGAAGTCGCATTGATGGACGAGTCAGAAGTTCCATGGCAGGACATTGCCTTTCCGGTGATCCGGGAAAGTCTGGAACTGTATTTTGACGACAAGCAGAATAACAGCTTCCCGCTGCACTATGGTGATATGCGCAGGCTGGGCCACAATTATGAAATCACCCGTTATTGACAGTATCGGCCACGCCAAAGACTGAGGCGTATGGGTGCTGAAAAATCGCTGCTCTCGATCGTCGAGCTGGGCGGGTATCCTGATTTTGTTCCGCTTTACAAGCGTTACGGGTACACAACCCGCGTGGTATTCAGCATGCGCAAGGCACTGGTAGCGCTGAAAAAGCTCAAGCCAGATGTGGTGGTTGCGGAGTTCAACTACCAGTCGGATTTCAGGGACCGTACTAGTAGTCTGGAATCACTGATTGCGGTGGCCCAGCAAAACCCGCAGATGCACCTGATCGTGTTCTATGAGCACGAATACGCTCACCAGCTGGACAAGCTGTGCGAGCGGTACCGGTTTTTTGCAACATTCCAGTACCCCATCGAGGAGGCGCACATCCAATCCGCGCTGGACCGCCTGGGGTGATGATTTCCGGGGTGTCAGCCGGCTTTTGACCCGCCCATGCACGGCGGGGATTTCCTGATTTCGCCGTTTTTGGCCTGCCATTCTTCAGGGGTGTATGTGTGCAGCGACAAGGCATGCACGGTACCCGCCAGCTCTTCTGCGAGCAGCCGGTTCAAAATGCGGTGCCTGGCCACCGGCAGCTTGCCGTCAAACTCGCGACTGACTACGGTCACCTTGAAATGTGATTCTGATCCGGGCGCTACGTTGTGCATGTGGCTTTCGTTTGCCACTTCGAGGAAGGCAGGCTGCAGCGCACCCTGGATCTTGTGTTCGATGCTTGTCTGTATGACCATTTCGTACCTATAGCAGTCGCGGGGTACTCAGGCCATATCCAGTTTGAGAGAACCTATCCGATCGAAAAGAAATCCTTGGCCGTTCGGGTCGTTTCCATTGCGGCCTGCGCTTCAGAGATTCCCCGGCAGTCTGCCACGGTACGCAAGATGTGCGGCAGGTATGCTGGCTCGTTGCGTCTGCCCCTGGGCTTTGGAAAAGTGGCATCGGCGGGCAGATTCCTGGGCAACAGGTAGGGCGCATCGGTTTCGATCATCAGACGGTTGGCGGGAATACGCGGGATGATTTCGTGCAGATGCTGACCCCGTCGTTCATCACAGATCCAGCCGGTAATGCCGATATGGCAGTCCAGGTCAATATAGCAGTCAAGTTCGCTGGTAGTGCCGGTGAAACAGTGTGTTACCACACGTGTGAGCCGATCGCGAATTCGGGTTAGTATTCTGGCAAAGTCTGCATGTGCGTCCCGCTGGTGCAAAAACCCAGGCAGTGCAAGTTCAGCAGCCAGTTCAAGCTGGGCCTGAAATGCCGCTTTTTGCTGGGCCGGGCTCGAGTAGTTGCGGTTATAGTCCAGTCCTGTCTCGCCGATGGCTGAAACTTTCTCATGTGCTGCAATTTGCTGTAGCCTATGGAGGGATTCATCCGAAAATTCTCTTGCCAGATGAGGGTGGATACCTGCTGTGGCCCAGGCGTCCTCGTACTGCGCGCAAAGCCGTACCGCATGCTCGCTGTCCGCCACGCTCGATCCCGTGATGACAAAATGCCGTACGCCTGCCTGCCGTGCACGTTCGATCACCTGCGCTTCATCGTTTCGGAAGGTGTCGCTGGTGAGGTTGAAACAGATATCGACGAGTTCCATGCTACGTCTGGCCTGCTGCTTCAGGCTGGCTGCAGGAGGTGCACAGTTGCGTCCCATCTGCTTGCAAAACGGTCTGGCAGATGCGGCAAAGCTTGGTGAATGTAGGCCTGAGCATACAGTCAAGACTGACACGCTCGTCGAACACAAAACAGTCTCCGTGCCAGTGCTCGCCCTTGAATTTTTTCAGATAGTCCAGCACACCCCCCTTGAGCTGGTAGATCTCCCTGAAGCCTAGGCTGGCAATGTAGGGGGCACCCTTTTCGCAACGGATTCCCCCTGTACAGAATGTGACTACAGGTTTTTCTTTCGCCAGCCTTGCAAGCTTGGGAGTGGTACTTTTCAATTCCCTGAAATGCCGTAATCCAAGATGTGTCGCATGGTCAAAGGTCCCGAGTTCATATTCAAAGCTGTTGCGCAAGTCCAGCAAAGTGATTTCACGCCCGGCACTGAGCCACCTTCTGAGTTCGTCACTGGTAATGTAGGAAGGATCTACGGAACCCTGATCGCGTGCAGGTCCAGCTGGCTCAGGGTCCGGCACCAGCCGCCTGCGGGTTTTCACCAGCAGGCGTTTAAAAGGGATCGTGTCTGAATGGGTGGCACTTAGTAGCAGACGGTCAAAACCACAAACCGTGCCCAACTGGCTCAGGGCATAGTCAACATCGGTTGCAGATCCTGCCAGACTCAGGTTGATTCCTTCCGGGCTGACAAACACGGTTCCCTTCAGGTGGGTTTGTGCACACAAGGCCTGCACTTGCATGTGCACTGTGCTGACATCTGCCACGGCCTTGAACTGATAGCCTGCGATATTAGTGATCGAATTTGTCATGTGCAGTGGGGCGATGAAATTCATCCGGGTTTTGCTTATGCTGTGCGCTTCACCAGGACTCCCGCAGGCATTATGAAAGAAGGTCATCCTCAGCCGGTATACCTGAAGGATTATACACCCCCGCCTTATCTGATTACGCATGTTCACCTGGCGTTTCAGTTCGGTGAGGAGTCCACGGTAGTCACTTCCAAACTTCAGGTGGTTCGCAATCCGGACATGGCAGGCTCGGATACAGCGCTGGTGCTGGATGGTGAAAACCTGGTACTGAACCATGTTGAACTTGACGGGCAACGCCTGCTTGCCGGACAGTTCACGCAGACAAGCCGGACCCTACTGATCCCTGAGGTGCCGGCAAAGTTCGAACTGGGCATTCAAACGACGATCACCCCGCAAACCAATACCTCCCTGGAAGGCTTGTACAAATCCAGCGGGAATTTCTGTACCCAATGCGAAGCCCAGGGATTTCGGAAGATCACCTATTTTCTGGATCGTCCTGACGTGATGTCGGTCTATACCGTGCGCTTACAGGCGGACAAGGCCCGCTACCCGGTATTGCTGGCCAACGGCAACCCGGTGGAGCAGGGTGATTGCGATGATGGCCAGCATTTCGCCGTGTGGGAAGATCCTTTCCCCAAACCCTGTTATCTGTTTGCCCTGGTTGCTGCGGACCTGGTGTATTTGCAGGGCAGCCACCGCACCGCATCGGGCAAGGACATCGTCTTGCGCATCTACACGGAAAAGCATAATGCCGACAAATGTGCACATGCGCTTTGCTCCTTGCAAAAAGCGATGCATTGGGATGAACAGCGTTTCGGACTTGAATGCGACCTGGATATCTACATGATCGTGGCTGTGGACGATTTCAACATGGGAGCCATGGAGAACAAAGGGCTCAACATCTTCAATTCGAGTTGTGTTCTTGCCCGTCCTGATACCGCAACCGATATGGACTACATGACGATTGAAGCCGTGGTGGCGCACGAGTACTTCCACAACTGGACAGGGAACCGCGTGACTTGCCGGGACTGGTTCCAGTTAAGCCTCAAGGAAGGGCTAACCGTTTTCAGGGACCAGGAGTTTACCGCGGATGTAACCTCACGGGCGGTGAAACGTATCCACGACGTGCGTTATTTACGCACTTACCAGTTTGCAGAGGATGCCAGCCCCATGGCACACCCGGTACGACCGGCTTCCTATCTGGAAATCAATAATTTCTATACCCTCACCGTGTACGAGAAAGGTGCTGAGATCGTACGCATGTACCAGAGCATGTTTGGCGCGGACGGATTCCGCAAGGGAATGGACCTGTACTTCCAGCGTCACGACGGCCAGGCGGTGACCACGGATGATTTCGCAGCGGCGATGGCCGATGCCAATGCTGCAGACCTAACACAGTTCAAGCGCTGGTATGAGCAGGCAGGCACACCGGTTCTGGAAGTGGGTGATCTGTGGGATGGCACATCCTGTACATACAAACTCATTTTCAGGCAGTCTTGTCCACCCACCTCGGAAAGCGAGTCGAAACAGCCTTTTGTAATCCCCGTCAAGTTCTCGTTGCTGGACTCCTCAAGTGGCGATGTCCTTTCTCTGGAATCCGGTGAGCATGGCCTTGGTGATGGCCCAAGCACTGTATTGCTTGTCGATGATTCGCAGCAGACCTTCGTATTCAGAAACATAGAAAAGAAGCCGGTGCCTGATTTGCTGCAGGAATTTTCTGCACCGGTACGTGTGTGCTTTGACTACAGCAACGCGCAGCTTGCCTGGCTTCTGAAGCACTCGCCGGATGCCTTCAACCGGTGGAATGCAGGTAACCAGCTGGCACTGAACGTGTTGCTGGAGTGGGTCACAGGTTCAAAAAGTCCTGAAGTTTCGGATTCCGTTTCTGAATTGAAACAGGCGCTGGAGCACACGATGCAGGCTGACACGCCAGACCTGAGTTTTCTGGCCGAGTTGCTTATTTTACCGAGTGAGAGGGATGTGGAAGAACATCTGGACGAGGTCGACATGCAAAAAGTTGTATCTGCATGTGATCAGTTATCGCTGTCTGTGGCGCGGTATCTGGAACAGGATCTGCTCAGGATTTACCAGGCTTGCTACAGGGAGGATGAATACCGCTACAGTACGGAGGAAATGGCACGCAGACGGTTACAGAATGTCTGTTTGCAATTGCTGACTACCCTGGATGAGGACGAATACAGGAGGTTGGCACTAAAGCAGTTTGTCAGGGCGAGTAACATGACCGAGCAGGCGGGCGCCATCAGGGCCTTGCTGCATCGGGAATGCGATGAACGCGAGCAGGTGCTTTCGTCATTTGAGCAGCAATGGTCACACGATCCGCTGGTCATGGAAAAATGGTTTGCATTCCAGGCACTTTCGAGAGTCCCAGGTGTGCTGGAGAACGTCAAAAGCCTGATGGGACACCCCCTGTTCAGCTTGCAAAACCCCAACAAGGTGCGTGCTCTGATCGGTGTGTTTTCGGGAAACCCCTGTGCATTCCATGAACCCGATGGCAGCGGGTATGCCTTTGTTGCAGAACAAGTGCTGGCTTTGGACAAGCTCAATCCCCAAGTTGCCTCACGCCTGGCCCGTTCATTGATGCGCTGGCGAAAATACTCCACTCCCTGCAGGCACAAGATGCATGAACAGCTGGAGCGTATTGCAGCACACCGGGACCTCTCGGGGGATGTGTACGAGATCGTTTCAAAAAGCCTGGAGTCTGCGCAATGAGATGCTGGAATGGATCCATCCCAAGGATTCGCTTGCCTGGAGGCCGATCATGAGTCGGGGAAACAGGATTACTTCAATTGTAGACGGCCCTTTGCACATTGTAGGTCAGCTTGAGTTGTTCGACAGCGATGGTGAGCTACTTGAGAAGAGCGAAGAGTTGTATCTGTGCCGTTGCGGGAATTCCAAGAACAAACCCTATTGTGACGGGCAGCACAAGGCTACCGGTTTCCGAGATGATGGCAAGTTTGTGATTCCTCCTGTCTCGCAGGATGACTTGGTCAGCAACGGGGTTCTGGAAATCAAGGTGCAGGCCAATGGCCCGCTGATCTTCCGGGGTGTGGCCTGTATCCAGGATACGCAACAGAAAGAGATAATGCGCAAGGTGGGGGGGTTATGCCGGTGTCAGCACAGCAATAACCGTCCGTTTTGCGACGGTACACACACGAAAATTGGCTTTACAGGCTAAGTAGTTCAGTGTACGGGCCTTTTACAAAGGCCCGTACGGATATAATCCGGTAGTCAATGGATGCCTTAGCCCAGCCGCTTCATGCCAGACCATCTCGCAACGTGTCAGAAATACATACGTGCAGTTACGCCAAAGGTGCGGGGCTGGCCGACCCGGTAACCAAGGCGAGCACCGCCGCCTCTTTCTCGATCGAAGGACAGCTTCGGGTTTTCGTCCGTGATGTTTTTTGCAAAAATCGTGAGTTCCAGTGCTTCATACACAAGGCCCGCAGACAGATTGAACAAGTGGTATGAGTTGAGCGTCAGGTCAACTTTCGTGGTCTGGTCAGCAGGGGTTCCCGCATAGGCGAAATTGGTGGGAAAGATGTCTTCCCCTGGGACTTGGTCCCCAGATTGTGTGATGCTGGTATCCACATACTGCCAGGACGCGGTGATATAGCTCTCGTCCGCGCTGAGAACGCCAGGGAGCATGTAGGTGGCCGATCCCGAGAGTTGCCACTCGGGCACCGAAGGTATGCGGTTGCCATCCTCGATACCGTGAAGCACGCTTCCGTCAGGCGCGGTCACCGTGGAGTCAAACTCGGCTTCCACATAGCTTCCGGAAAAACTGACGTGCAAGGAGCGGGTGGGACGGGCGGAAATCTCCAGTTCGGCCCCTGCAGTATGGGATTCGGGCACGCTGATGGTCACACGGGATGAACACATACCTGCATCGATATTTACACCAAGGTCATCGATATCGGAATAGAACACTGAGCCGTTAACCGTGAGATTCTCAAATGATGACTTGAAGCCGACCTCGTAGTTCCAGAGCGTTTCGTCGTCAAACTCCTGAAAATCCTTGTAGCTGTCAAAGTCTTCTTTACAAAGTGGTTCATTCAAGGGGT